>QQUM01000690.1 GCA_008501545.1 Calditrichota bacterium | reverse complement strand
CGTGTGCCATACCAGGGTAGTGTCAATTTACACAACACCCTTAAAAAGCTTGGCGTCTCCTCCGAATTGCATATTTATGAAAAGGGCGGACATGGTTTTGCGCTCGAACAGAATCGCGGCGATGCTGTGAAGCAGACAGTTGAAGACTGGTCGCAAGCCCTGCTTGTTTGGTTGAAAAAGCAGGAAATTCTTTAAATCAATGCTGTAAAAGCGGGAACGTGTGGGAATCGAACCCACCTGCCCGGGCAGAACCAGGACACAACGGTTTTGAAGACCGCGGCCACCACCAGGTGTGCATGCGCTCCCGAAGAGAAATGAATAAACAAAAGTTTGTTTTAAGAGGCAAGGCAAAATGTAAGAAAAGCCTGCCTTTACCCGCGTCCGCCTACCGGACTTATCCAACCTGATTCTTTACCAACATTTTTCTCCAGTTTCTTTTTCAGTTCATTTTACCTCCTTTTTTTCCGATGACGTAAACAGAAGAGAGAACCCGGATTGAATTTTATCGTGAACGCCAGTTTCAGAGCTGATAAATTATATGAGTTAATAATACGGTTATGTGTCCCGAGACAACTGATTTTATTCCGGAAAAAGAGAAGGATTTGCTCGATGATTTAGTGGAAGTGACAAAGGATTTTCCGGCGCCTCCACTTGTTCTTACACGCATCTTGGAATTGACCAGTCAACCTGATGTTTCAATCGAAAAAATCGAGCAAGTCATTTCCAGCGATGCGGCGACTGCAGCTAAAATATTGCGGCTCTCAAATTCAGCGTTTTACGGCAGGTCGCGAAATATTGCCAGCATTAAGGATGCAATTATGCTGCTTGGCATTCATACGGTTCGCAGTTTGGTTGTTGCTTCGGGGGCCTATGGACTGTATAACAGTTCTGGTGTGCTGGGAAGTCTGAAACAGCAAATGTGGGAACACAGCCTTGCAACAGCCGTTTTGAGCAAAATGCTGGCGCGGCAATTTGGTGATTTTTCTCCTGAAGAGGCATTTTTAGCAGGCCTCTTGCACGATATTGGAAAACTTGTCCTCGTGAATCGTTTTCCGGAGAAGTACGGGCAAATAATTCAAAACGATGAGGTGGACATTGTTACCGCCCTCGAATCGGAGATCGAAATCTTCCGGTTTTCGCATCAGCAAGTTGGCTCAGCGTTGGTTGATGATTGGCTGCTACCTGAAAATCTCGTGCAAGCTATTGGACAACACCACGATTTTTCGGAACCCGATTCTTTGCCGGGTTTAACTGCCCTTTCCGATGCTGTCGTCTCAGCACAAGGGTACAACATTCTGGCCCCGAATCCTGCCCGTTCGACTGTAGTGAATGAATTTGAACTTGAAGAATTAGTCGATTTATTTGAAGAAGAATACAAGATACAAAGCCAACTTTTTGTCCAGTAATTCTTTGCTGTATCCACCTGGAGTCATTTAATGGATGTAAAACTGAAAATAAAAACTATGGTCGAGACAACGCAGGATTTACCTGCAATGCCGCAGGTCTGGCTTAAAATTCGTGAATTGACACAACAGCCTGATGTGGCCGTTCGAACCATAGCAAATGAAATTCTCAAAGATCAAAGTATGACAACCCGCCTGCTGAAAGCTGCAAACTCTTCAAAATATGTCAGCTACCGCAAACATATTACGACAGTGACGGACGCGGTCATGGTGCTTGGTTTTAGTGAAGTGCGCAACGTTGTCATTGGTTATGCTTTCTATAAAATGATGGACCAGCTCAATAAAAATAAACAATTTGATTTTAAGGCGTTTTGGATGCACAGCCTGACAACCGGTGCTGCAGCGCGTATGATCGCGGAAAATGTGCAATATGTCAGTACGGAGGAAGCATTTGTTGCGGGCCTTTTACACGATATCGGTAAACTTGTCATCGGTCAATTGATGTTGCAAGAATATGAAGCAGTCCAGGCGCTTATGAATAATGGAATGCAGGATATTGAAGCAGAACAGGAAATTTTTCATGTTGATCATCAGGAAATCGGCCGGTGGGTTGCAGAACGATGGTATTTCCCGGAATTACTCGTGCACGTTATATCCCAGCATCACCGTACAGAACTTGAAGACCGCGAAAAAAGTTTGTTCCGTCTTGTTGATATCATTTCTGTCGCCAATGACATGGCCCATCTTATCGTCCTGGAAAATAAGCAAGAATTGATGAAACGGATTTATGCATGTCATCACAAATCTTTTTACCTGTTTGGCCTCTCGAAAGACCGCTGCCTGGATATTGTGCGGGAATTGCCTGCGCTGATGCGGAAAGAAATGGCGGATTTTGGTTCAGCAAATATTCAAATGAGTGAGTTGGAATCTCTTGTGATATGAAGTGGGCATGGGCAGGAAAATCCCTTATAATTTGTTTCCCTTTCATCAAGCAGAATGGGTTGTGAATGGACATACAAGTCAAAATAAAAACAATGGTCGAGACGACACGTGACATCCCGGCGATGCCGCAAATTTGGGTAAAAATTCGTGAAATGACGCAACATTTAAATATTTCCGCTGCAGCCATTGCAAATGAAATATTGAAAGACCAGGGACTGACCTCACGAATTTTAAAAGCGGCCAACTCAGCT
>QQUM01000681.1 GCA_008501545.1 Calditrichota bacterium | reverse complement strand
TTAATTTTTCTGCGCTTTTATCTTTCTCTGACGTGCCGCAAGCCATGAAAAGAACGACACTGCAAATGAGTGCGATAAAGCTCCTTTGTATTTTCATGCTACTCCTCCATAAAGTTTGAATTGCTTTCGGTAATTAAAAAAACTCCAAAGGAATAAATGTAAAAGTACACCAACCGTTTAATTGCAATGTACCGCATATTGGTGTGAAGGGAAGTAAGCGCCTGCTTTGTTTCTTGATGATTTGATAACCATTGTGATCCAACCAATCAGCATGCCGATTATGACTGCGAAGATTATCCAGATAACTGCATTCCGCAAAGGAATTATGAGCAAACCCTGGAGTGCTGAAACGCCTTCACCAACAACACCACCCTGGTCAAGTGAAAATCGTGGCGCAGGCCATTGCAACCACCATGCGAGCATATAAGTAACAAAAACCATCAGTCTGGTGTAGATGGCGAAGAAGCCCAGCGTAGCAAACAAGGACTTGTAAGGTGTATCGCTGCCAGATTTTTTGATTTCTAATGCAAAATAAATGGGGACGAGAAAATAAAGCCAGGCAACGCCAAAAATTGGATTAATCGTTTGTGGGCTGCCGAGTTGTTCTAAAACAATACGAATGATTATGATGGCTGCAGCAAGAATAAGCGGCATTTTCATCATTGAATTTGACTGACCTACCATTTTTCCCTCCTTTGGGATGAAAGTAATGCAAGGTAAAGTAACACAGATGAAAGCCGCAGATGCAGAAAACATGTCAAATTATTATCAAATATAAAAAGAAGCAAATAATTTCTAAGAAATGCACATTATAAATTCATAAAAATTTTATAGAAAGCAATGAAAATGGGATACGAACTTCAAAATAGCAGGATAGTCAATGGTTTGTACATTGTATTCAACCTTTAATCGGACTGAAAGCCGGATTTTCACAATTCTATGCATCCATGAATTTTGAAATTACGCCTGTTGTTGGCAAATCGTTTTACGAAAATGTTGCCTGCAATTGATGGACAGAACAGGCAACTTGTCGATTCGACGAAGACGTGAACGACTTTTCCGTGTATTTGGCCTATACCTGACAATGTGTAGTTTAGGTCATTCAATTACTGGCAAGATTACAGCTGAATTTCTTTTCCCACCATAATAAACGTAATTTATCGTGACGTGCTGTGTTTTATTACGGTGAAATGGTTTCGCCGAATTCGGATTGGGCTCGAATTTCGGGCTGTTGCTACTGGATATATTGATACGAATGCGGTGGCCGGTTGAAAATATTTTGGCTATGTGGCCGAGGTCAATTTCATATTGTTCAACTTTTTTGGGTTCGAGTAGCTCGGATTCCCGTGTAGTATTGCGATGGCGTGCGCGGATAATGCCATCCGCGAGCAACATTGAGCGACCATCCGGGTAAATGTCGGTGAGTTGGACAGTGAAATCTGTGTCACTGGTTGAACTGCTGGCATAGAGCAGGAAACGAAGCGGACCGGCAATCTTTACCGGTTTGGACAGGATATCACTGGTGAATGTCAGCACATCATTCTTTTTTTCAATTTCACGCTGATCCATCGGACCTGATGGCAAATAATAATTTGCCCCACCATTCGTTTCCAGGGGAATCAACGGATCATAACGAAATGCTTCAGCGTTGCCATTTATGTCGGCTTTTCCCCTTCCAAGCATCCCATTTTTTTGAAGATAAAAGTGTTCGTACTTTATATTTTCAGGTGGCCACGAGTCTGATTCCGTCCAGCTGCCTGCAGTGTTTTCATCTCCCATCATGAAATAATTGACTTTTTTCTGCTGTGCCACTTCAACAAGACTGAGTGAATCCTGTGGTTGATTTTTTACCCAGCGGTCGAAAAATGCGTGTGCATGTTGTACGTAATCGAATGTACTGTTTTGTGAGAAATCGATGTCACCCTGTTTTGTTCGGCTATAACTTTCCTGATCTTGCGTCCATGGCCCCATAATCAAATTTTGATACAATTTCCCCGGCGTCATGCCCTTTTCCTCGAGTGCGTTATACGCGGAAACTGTCCCGCGTAAAAATGGTTGATACCAGCCTCCAACATGACAAACGGGAATTTTTACCATTTTAACTTGTCGTTCATTGGAAAGTGGATGCCAGAATGATGTTGTGTATGGTGTCATCATAAATGTATGCAAGAGATATTTGGCATCAACTTTATTCGTCCAGGTCTCAACAAAGTTTTTGCGGTAGGCGCCACCCGGGAAAACAACATCTTTATAAAAGTTGTAGGGTGCTGCCATAATATAAGCGCCACGCATGGCGGGATGATCTGTTGTGATGAGTAAATGTGCTAAAAATCCATCGATGCCGAAACCGAATGCGCCTATTTTGCCATCACTCCATGGTTGGCTGCTAATCCATTCAAGGGTTTCTCTTCCATCTTGCTGTTTACCTGACCCATCGGTGAGAAAAAATGAATCTTTTCCCCCCGACTCAAGGCTGCCTCGTGTGTATTGAATGATAAAGTTATAGCCATGCTGACTGAAATAATCAGCGATAGGTTTGTAGCGTTGGAATGGTTCTTTTGTCCGTACGAGCAGGCTTGGTTTTGCGACGGAATCCGATGTATC
>QQUM01000771.1 GCA_008501545.1 Calditrichota bacterium | reverse complement strand
TAACAAAAATGTTTCGTTTTCAGGAACCATACATGTATCTTGTGATGGGGTCCGCTGTACTTGTCGGAATCACATCCGTGCTCATTTTGAAAAAATTTAAAGTAACATCATTTACCGGCCAAAGTCTGGATTTTACAGGGAAAATCGAAACAAAAGGTTTTGTTATTGGCGGATTTATTTTTGGCGTCGGTTGGGCGATTACCGGCGCCTGCCCGGGCCCAATTTTTTCACAAATTGGCGCCGGTGAATGGCCCGCACTTGTGACTTTCGCCGGTGCAATTGCCGGAGCGCTGTCCTATCGCGCTGTTCGGGATAAACTGCCACACTAAAGCCTGAAACCGGTTTTGCCAATTTGATTGGACTTCTCAACAAATTCATTATTAACTCAGCGGAGTAGCAGCAATGCGTGCAATACACTTAACAAAACACGATAAGGATTTGGCAACAGCTTACCAACTTGAAACAAATGCCGTAATGCCGGAAATATCGGATAATGAAGTTTTGATCCGGGTCGATTATGCCGCACTGAACCGCCTCGATGATTTTGTCCGCCTTGGGTGGCCCGGCCTGAATCTGCATTTCCCCCACGTCCCATGCGCAGATTTTGCAGGAACGATCGAAAAAGTCGGTGCCCATGCCGGCAGTTGGCAGCCGGGACAACGTGTAACCGCAAATCCATTGCTTTGGTCTGGCGAGGACGATTTTGTTTTGCGCGGTGAACAAAACCGATCACGGGCTTCTGGCCTCGTCGGCGAGCATTTTTCCGGAACCTGTGCAGCGTTTATTAAATTACCTGCCCGCAATTTAATCGAAATACCGGTAGGATTTAATATACAAAAAGCAGCGGCGGCTTCGCTGGTCTATGTGACCGCATGGCACAGTCTGATAACCGCCGGCCGGCTCATACCTGGCGAAAAGGTCCTGATCGTCGGAGCCGGTGGTGGCGTCAACACAGCCGCACTGCAGATTGCGCGAATGGTAGGTGCTCAGACCTTTGTTATTGCCAGCACAGCGGAAAAAGCACAGAAAGCATCAGAAATTGGTGCCGACTGGGTGCACGACCGAAGTGCTGATCCACGATGGAGCAAAGCAGTTTATTTAGCGACAGACAAAGAGGGAATCGACATGGTGGTGGACAATGTCGGTGCGGTGACCTGGGATGATAGTCTGCGCACATTGCGGCCCGGAGGGAGATTGGTCACCGTTGGTGGCACAAGTGGATACGAAGCAAAAGTGAATGTCGGGCTCATTTTTCACAAACATTTATCTATCATCGGAAGCACCATGGGAACGCACGACGACTACAAGCGGGTCATGGGATTGGTTTTTCAAAACAAACTCGATCCGGTCATCGATGCTGTTTTTTCCATGGAAGACTTCACGAGTGCAATGCAGCGTATGTTGGCTGGTCGCCACTTTGGAAAAATACTGATAAAAGTTTCACCTTAGCTTGCAAATGGAATGAAAAAGACAACGATCGCACTACTTCTCATGGTTTTTGGTTTCAGTGATGTTCAGGGGCAATCAATTAAAGGGTTCGGTTTCAAAGCCGGCGGAACCCGGGCAAAGCAAATTTGGACCTGGGATCAGGTCCACGATTTTCAGAAAAAACCACGCCTGGGAATGGCCGTGGGTACTTTTGTTGAATTACGCGCCATGCCACGTTTTTCTGCCAATCTTGAAGCATTTTATATTCAGAAAGGTTTTGAAGAACAATCCGTCTATGCCAGCAAAACAACAGATGGCGAAACGACCACCTACCGCCCGCGTGTCGACTATCTCTCCTTTCTTTTACTGGCAAAATTTGCATTAACAGAAGATATCGAAGCGTACCTGCTGTGCGGTCCGCGCGTCGATATTGAAATATCGAGAAATGACGTGGCAGTCTATCATCAAATATATGATAATCTGCAGGCAATTGACGTTGGCGGTTCCATTGGCTTTGGTGTGAAATCGCCGGAAATGCATTCCATGCATGTTTTGCTCGAAATGCGCTACAGTCCATCAGCACGGCAAATTTTTAATGACAAGATCATGGATGAGAACGTCACCGTCAAAAATCAGTCTCTGGAATTTTTGATGGGATTTGAATTTTAGATTTTGTAAAATGGCGGCATGAAAAAATCTGAAAAAGCCGCTTTTATTCTGGAAAAATTAAACGAACTCTATCCTGCCCCGGCCATTCCGCTACAGCACAAAGATGCCTACACATTGCTTGTTTCCGTCGTGCTTTCCGCCCAAACGACTGATGCGATGGTCAATCGCGTCACCCCGAATCTCTTTGCCCTTGCCGATACGCCAGCTAAAATGGGACTTCTGAGTGTAGAAACAATTCGTGAAAAAATAAGAAAGTGTGGTTTGGCGCCGCGGAAAGCGAAAGCTATTCATGAACTGTCGCAGATTTTACTCGAGAAACATGGCGGCGACGTGCCACGAAATTTTACAGACCTTGAGGCGCTGCCTGGTGTCGGGCACAAGACAGCTTCCGTTGTCATGAGCCAGGCCTTTGGTGAACCTGCCTTTCCAGTTGATACCCACATCCACCGATTGGCTTATCGTTGGGGATTGAGCAATGGGAAAAATGTTGAACAAACGGAGAAAGACCTGA
>QQUM01000130.1 GCA_008501545.1 Calditrichota bacterium | reverse complement strand
TCACTCGCATTCCCATCTATGCAGGTGATAGAGAGAATGTCACAGGATATGTGGTGAGTCATGACATCGTGGAGGCAAAAATGCAGAATAAATCCGATGCCGCGCTTGAATCAATTACAAGACCCATTTCCTTTGTCGGTGAAACCACAGATTGTTTAACGCTTTTAACCACCTTTCTGAAACAGCGGAAACACATTGCAATTGTTTCTGATGAATTTGGAGGGGTTGACGGTTTGGTGACGATGGAAGATCTTCTGGAGACGTTACTCGGCAGTGAGATTGTTGATGAAACAGACCGGATCGTCGATTTGCAGGAGGCGGCACGCAAAGGTAAATCCGAACGCAAGACCGGCAAAGAAGGAGATGCGCGATGAGCTACCAGCAGTTCATTGAAGACCTCGGTCAAATGTTCGTACAATTAAAAGCGAACCTGATCACATTTATTCCAAATTTGATTTTTGCGATTCTGATCATTTTAGTCGGCATTGCCATTGCCCGCCTTTTTCAAGCACTTCTCAACCGCTTTATCAAAAATATAGACAGGTTTATCTCCAGCAGAAATCTACAAAAAGGGCTAAAACAGATCCAATTGGAACCATCTGGCCGTTTGGTGGGGAAAATCGTATTCTGGATCATTGTTATTTTCTTTTTAACTGTTGCTACCGAAGCTCTCAGCCTACCAATTATAACCACCTGGCTCAGCGGGCTCGTACGCTATCTGCCAAATGTTATGGTGGCAGCAGTCATCGTTTTTCTCGGCATCATGGGTGGCAGGCTTCTGCGCGACCTGATTACCACTGCAACCGGTACGGCAGGACTGCCGCGGGGAAATGTGTTGGGGATGGTTGCACAATACGTCGTTCTGCTAATTACCATTTTGATCGCCGCAGATCAGGTCGGCGTCGATATAGCAATTTTAACCAACGTAATCGATATTCTTCTTGCGGCCATTCTCTTCGGCGCGGCCCTGGCCTTCGGTTTGGGTGCAAGGACATCTGTCAGCAATATTCTCGCTTCGTATTACTTGCAGAGTCGATACCGCGAAGGGCATACGATCAAGATCGGCGAGATCGAAGGGCAGATTATCCAGATCACACCAACAGCAGTCGTTCTGGAATCAACCGTGGGAAAAATAACGATTCCCGCCAAGAAATTCAGCGAAGAAACATCGACACTTCTGACAGAAGAAGGAGTGTCACGATGAGCAGCGACCGTATCATTTTAGAGAATTTCATCACGCATCATGCTGCCGATGCAGCGCGCATTTTAGAACAGCTGCGAATAGATGAAACTGTAGCCTTTTTGCAGGAAATCCCTAACGAGCTTGCAATGGCCATCTTTAATCATTTGGAACACTATACCGCGGTAAAAAGTCTCGAGCTGATCGGCCCGGAAAAATCGGCAGCAATCGTTGAGAAACTTCCGTTGCAGGTTGTCTCTGTTTTTCTACGACGTTTGAATCCGGAATTGCGGAAAGCGATCCTGAATCTGGTCACCGAGAAAATCGCCGTACCCCTGCGCCGATTGCTGGGCTATCCAGCGGAGAGCGCCGGTGCCCTGGCCGATCCGCTGGTATTGGCATTGCCTGAGGATATCTCCATCAAAGAAGCTTTGCGGCGTGTACAAAAACGCCCCGAAAAAGCGCTCTATTATCTTTACATCCTGAGCCGCGATCATATACTTACTGGCGTGCTCACACTGCGAGAGCTGATGCTGGCACGTCCCACCGCCACCATCTCTTCTGTAATGCACCGCAGCGTCGTGCGTCTGTCAGCAGAGCTCGATTTCGGAGCCATTCTCAATCATCCCGCCTGGCAGGATAAACACGCCCTGCCAGTGGTGGATAAATCCGGTATTCTGCTAGGCGCCATCGACTATAAAACACTGCGCCGGATCGAAAAAGGGAGCGAAAGGAAACGTCTCCCCCAGCATGCGCTAAACGCCAGCATCGCACTGGGTGAACTTTACACGATCGGACTCTCGGGTTTGGTGCGCAGCGCGACCGTGCCCCTGAAGGATCGATCAGAGAACAATTAGCGGGAGAGCCTAATGAAAAACAAAACATCAACGGCAACCAAATTTTTGATACGGGAGTTTTTCCAGCTCTACCCTGGTGAAGCAGCGAGATTGCTGAATACGTTTCCTGTTGAAGAGACTGTGAATTATCTCCAGGCCGAGCCGAACACGCGTGCCGTGCAAATCTATACCCGGTTAAATCAGGATATTGCCGCGCAACTCATCAAGCTAATGGATGAGCCATTCTTCTCCCGGCTCTTTACAACGATCGATCCTGCGCTGGCGAGCCGGTTGCTGGCTCGCCTCGAGTCGGATGTCGTCGAGAAATTACTCGCGCTGTTACCGAAAAACGTTGCCAAAGAATTGCAGGACTTGATGCAATACCCACCGGAAACTGCTGGTCATCTGATGAATCCGCGAGCGCTGACGTTCTATCCTGACGATACTGTCGAACATGCCCTGAAAATGATTCGCGCCACCCGCGACAGGCGAATTTTGCATATCTATATCGTCGATGATGACGGCAAACTCATCGGTATGGTTCCCTTGGAAGAAGTTGTTTTTTCTCAACGGAATGAACGACTTGCAACGCTGATAAAAGGGATGCCCGTATCGATTCAAGCCATGTCACCACGGGAAGATGTTGTGCAACTGTTGGAAGGCAGCAAGCTCATCAGTCTTCCAGTCGTCGATATTGACGGCAGATTTTTAGGCGTTATTCGCTACGATGCGTTAGTAACTGCCGCAAAACAAGATGCCAGCGAAGACGTACAGATGATGTTCGGCGCTGGCCGAGACGAGCGGGCACTTTCCAAAGTCACTTTTGCCATTCGCAAGCGGCTTCCATGGCTAGAAATAAATTTGGCGACGGCATTTTTAGCTGCCGCTGTCGTTGGCATTTTTGAAGAGACTATTGCTAAAGTTACGGTGCTGGCGGTCTTCTTACCAGTGGTGGCTGGTCAGTCAGGAAACACCGGTTCGCAGGCCCTGGCGGTAACTATGCGTGGGCTGGCGCTGCGAGAGATTCGCACGCGACACTGGTTTCGCGTCGCCCGCAAGGAACTCATCGTCGGCTTTTTAAATGGATTCGCTGTCGCCCTCACCACTGCAGTAATCGTCTTTTTCTGGGCGGGATCTTTTGGGCTGGCCGTAGTAATCACGGTTGCGATGGTCGTATCCATGGCGGTTGCCGGATTTTCTGGCGCAGTCATCCCGATCATGCTGAAAGCCTTTGGCCAGGATCCGGCCCAGTCTTCATCGATTATCCTGACCACGGTTACAGATATAGTCGGTTTTTTTAGTTTTTTGGGTCTGGCAACCCTGTTTGCAAGTGTTCTTAATATTTTATAAAATCAAGAAAACACAAAAAATCCGCATTCATCAAGCAGGTAAGCGTTGCCTCGACTTTGTTACGTTCCAACTTTTCTTTCAAGACTTCTACCGGATAATGCCCGGCTTTCCCTTTGGCGGATGAATTGATGACGAGCCAAACCACGCCCTTTTCGCCATATTTTTTCTGCAAAGCCTGCATATTGCCTTTTTTATAGTGTTTGCCGACAAACGGGCAGTCAAAGCTGTTCCACTCGAGTACAACAAATTTTCCTTTGAAATCGGACAATTGGATTTCTTCGCCATCGAGATTTTTGAGGGTAAAGTCCGGTACCGGCTTATCGATGCCAACATCAGGTCCTGCGAGCAGAGTGGCAGTCATACAAATAGCAATTCAAAACGAAAACAAAGTGTGGGTTTTCATGGTTGTATTCTCCAGAATGAGTTCAGTATTTTTTATTGATGAGTTAACATTCTTATTGCGATTATAAAAAATAATGTTTATTGATAGTTACAATTCATTTCACCCTGTCTTGAATTGAATTCAGGGGTGAAAAACTCAGGATGCATTAAGGGGCCATTGCAATGCCTGATTTCTCTCGTTCCAACTCGAATTCTCCGAAACTCCTGGACCAACTCAGTAATTCGCTTAAAACAAGGCATTATTCCAAACGAACAGTTGAGACGTATCGTCATTGGGTAAGACGATTCATACTTTTCCACAATAAAAAGCATCCGAGTTTATCCGAAGATTTTTGTTTCACATTTTACCAAAGCGATTTCGTAAAATTCGTTATGGTGGTTTCCTTGCACGGCCAGTACGCAAAGAAAAACTGCTGCGTGCCCGAAAAGCAATTGGATTGGAAAAATGCTATAAATTATTGAAAAAAATTGAAGAACACGTACGTGAGTGGCCGAAGGAAAAAATTGCCAGATGTCCTAACTGCCAAACAGGAGCCTTGCTGCCAGTTTCTTACTGCAACAGCTCCTGAAATTTACACTTTTTGAGCGTGAAACGTGTTTATAACGCCCCTACAATAATGAGTCGCCTTGACAAAGTTTCGAGGTCGGTGTGCAATCGAGTAGGCGGCTCCGGCCAATAGACCGGAGTGCGCCTCTCACACCACCGTACCCTTCGACCTTGCTCAGGATAAACTCCCGGTTCTCGTATACGGCGGTTTTACTTCGTATAATCTTCGATTTACTAACCATCAGTCTTTCTGACTTGCAGATAGTATGATTCCAGTGACACATATCCCCGACTTTCCAAACGACCAATCGTGATCGTTGTACTCAATATCGGACTACAGGCCACAGCCCATCTTCCCATACGCGTTCGGCTCCATGAGTAAGCCATCCCTTTTGGAATTCCTAAACGCATCAGATTCTTCATTTTGCTTCGCCGAACTTCGTTTTTCGGTTTGGTTTCTTCCAGTCATGCCAGATACAGCCAACTAATCAATGCACACCCACACTTTAAAACTCCCATTTTATAAGGTATAACTCGGCAATCATTACAAATCAAACCCTAATCATTCCATCTTCTCCACATCCTCCACCGTCAGTGCAACGGCGCCGAAATCTTCTTCCACTTTTCCGGTTAAAATGTACGGTTGGCCATGGCTGAGCAGGTGGCAGTATTTTTCGTAGGCTTTGGGGAAAAACGTGGTTTCGTAAATAGCGGTTGTATCCTCAAAACTGATAAATTCCATCGGTTCTTCCTTTTTGGTGCGCGCGAGTTTGCCGGTGACAAACCAGCCGAGGGTGCGCACGCGCTTGCCAACGTACAAAGCCAAATCTTTCGCCGGCACCACTTTGCGGGCTTCCGCACGGTGTTTGTAAAAAGTCAACGGGTGCCGACTCACGAGAAAACCCAGCGTTTCGATTTCCTGCGCAAGAATGGTTTTCAGATCGAAGGAAAGCAAAGAAGGTGGCTGCGGTTTGTTGCGGCTTTCGCGCAAAGAAGGATCAGGGCCTGCACTTTCATCAAAAAGGGAAGCCTGCATGGCCTGCGGTATTGGCCGGGCGAGAGCCGCTTTTTTCCGGGCAATGCGCCACAGCAGTTGCGGCCGTCGTTCCATGGTTTCGAGTTTATCAAAGGCGCCGGCTTTCACCAGAATTTCCGCCATCGCCGGCAGGGTTTGCGTGCGCTGCATGAAGTCGTCGAAACTGCCGTACATGCCATTTTCTTCCCGTTCGTCCAGCACATGCGTCAGCGTGCGTTCATTCAGCCCTTTCACCTGCATAAAACCGATGCGCAACTTCTTCCCCACCCCGGTGTATTCTTTCGCGCTGTGATTAATATCCAGCGGTTGAATTTCGATGCCCATGCGCCTGGCCTCGGAAATGTAGGCAAATGCGCTATAATAGCCGCCCTGGTTGGTCAGCACGGCCGCCATAAATTCCGCCGGATAGTGGGCCCGCAGCCAGGCGGATTTGAACGATACCATAGCGTAGCTGGCGCTGTGCGGCTTGCAAAAACTGTAGCCGGAAAAACTCAAAATCATGTTCCAGATTTTCGTGACTGTCTCCGGCGCAACATTTTTGTCCAAAGCACCGGCATAAAAATCGCGCTGGTATTGTGCCACGCGTTCGGCGTTGTTTTTTTTGTTGAAAACCTTGCGCAGCCCATCGCCCCGGGATTCGGAAAAACCGGCCAGCGCGATCGCCACCCGCGACACATCTTCCTGGTAGCACATGATGCCGTAGGTTTCCTCCAAAATTTCTTCCACAGAAGGATGCAGCGGCTGCCAGTCACCGCCGTGCAGCCGGCGCAGGTATTCGCGATTGAAGGCATTGGCCGCGGGGCGAATGAGCGAGCTGTGAATCACCAGGTGCTCGAAATCGCCGGTTTTTGCTTTGCGCTGCAACTGCCGCATCGCCGGCGATTCCACATAAAACACACCGATGGTGTCGCCGGTTTTGATGAGTTCCTGCGTCGCCGGATCGAGCGCCGCGTTCACTTCGTTGAAATCGATCGAAACACCGGTGTTGCGCTTCACTGCAGCCACCGCGTCGCGGATGACGGCGAGACTGCGATTGCCGAGAATGTCCAGTTTGACCAGACCGAGCTCCTCTGCCTGGTCTTTTTCCACCTGCACGATCTGCACGCCCTTGGGCGCTTTTTCCACCGGAATATACTGTGCTATCGGTTGCGGCGTGATTACCACACCACCGCAGTGCACAGAAATATTGCGCGGAAAACCGTTGATGCGCTCGGCCAGTTGAATGATCTCCGGCCACGGCTCATCCAGTTCGATGCCGCGGAAAACCGGGTGGGTTTCGATAGTTTTGCTGATGTTATGAACGGAGTAGCCGCTCAGTTTCTTGCTGATACGGCCGATTTCCGCATCGGGCAGGCCGTAGCATTTGGCGATTTCACGTAATGCGGCCCGGCCTTTAAAACAGACATGATTGGCAATCATCGCGGTGTGGCTTTCGCCGTAGTGATCGAAAATATAGTCGAGCACGTCGTCGCGCTCATCCCAGGCAAAGTCGATGTCGATGTCCGGCGGATCACTGCGTTCGCGGTGCAGAAAACGCTCGAAATACAGGTCGTAGCGGATGGGATCGACATGGGTGATGCCGAGCAGGTACGACACCAGACTGGCCGCCGCCGAACCGCGACCGCAGGTGCGCGTCGCGTGCTGCACGATATCGCGGCTGACGAGGAAATAGGCGGCAAAGCCTTTTTCGCCGATGATCGCCAGTTCTTTGTCGAGGCGCTGCATGATAGCGGGCGTTTTTTCCTTGTATCGCCAGGGAATGTTTTTCTCGCACAATTCCCGCAGGTACTGGATATCGCTTTTGCCGTCAGGAATGGTGACTCGGGGAAAAATGGCGCCGGGATTTTCCAGTTCGAACTGGCAGCTTTCGGCGATGCGCAGGGTGTTGGTCAGCGCCTGCGGGCAGTCGGGAAAAGCGGCGGCCATTTGTCGGGGCGATTTCAGCCAGGCATCGCGGCGCGCCAGTTCATTTTGCGGGATGCGCGACAGCGCTGTGTTGCAATCGATGGCACGCAGGGTTTTGTGGGTGTGGTAATCGTCCGGATTGACAAAATACACATCGTTGCTGGCCACCGGCGGCAGTCCCATCTGCCGGGCCAGGCGCAGCATGGCCTGGCGCTGCGGACCGGGAATGCACAGGACGTAGAGGTCATCGTCGCTGTGCTGCCGCAGGTTTTGCAACAGCACCGGGCTGTCGCTGAGAATGACCAGTCCGGCTCGAAATTGCTGTACGGTGTGCAGCATAAAGTGGCGGTAGCCGTTCTCGGGAGGTGCTGCGGCGAACCCGGTTGCCTGCTCGCCATTCTGAATATGAGAGCGAAAGTCCCCTGCTGAGCGTGGCTGTTGCTCATCCTGAACACTAGAGCGAAAGCGTCCCGCTGAGCGTCCAATGTGTTGTCCTCGGCGGGACGCCTTCGGACTAGAATCGAAATTTTCGTTGCGAGACGCCTTCGGGCTAGAATCGGAATTTTCGTTGCGAGACGCCGTCGGAGGAGAATTTGAATTTTCTGTATTGCCTTCCAGATCGAGGGCACGTTTTTGCGAGATGAGTTGCGACAAATTGCGATAGCCCTGCGCATCTTTTACCAGGAGCACGACTCGGCCGTTGGTTTCGGTACGCAATTCCGCCCCGACGATGCAGCGCAAACCGGCTTTGCGGGCGGCCTGCTGCGCCCATACCAGCCCGTGCAAGCCATCAATTTCGGTGAACGCAAAAATGCTGTGGCCTTGCTCTTGCAAACGGGCGCAGATTTCCTCCTGCGTATTGCCACCGCGGCAGAAGGAGTAATTCGAGTGGATGTGCAGATGGATGAAGGGTTGCATTTTTTGAACTCGAATTTATGAATTGACCAAGTAGCAGCTTCCATGAAACGATTAAACCGCGAAATACGCTAAACACGCGAAAAAATTTTTTCTTACGTCAGTTCGATGTAAGATTTTCTGTAATTTGAAGTTCCGAATTTGGCTAGAGCGAAGGCGTCTCGCCGAGCGGAAACAGTTTTATCCTCGGCGAGACGCCTTCGGACTAGCCCCAAAGATGGTTATCTTAACGAACATTTTATTTACGTCGATTTTATGTTTTTTTAGCGTGTTCTGTATATTTCGTGGTCATAAAAACATCCTATTCAAAGCGATGATACAATATAGCACATAAATGTTTTTTCGCAAGATTTTTATTGACTAAATGTACACCATTTTTAAATTTTAAGTGAACATGAAACCAGTCTTGCATCCGGGAGAAACAGCTATGGCAACCGTTATTTTTCACATCGAAATTGCGAATTTCCTGGCAACGGCATTGGAGCATCGTCACGCGAAACTGCGCGGGCGGCCGTTTGTGATCGCACCGTTGGGGGCAGACCGGGCGCGGGTTTACGGTGTATCGCAGCAGGCGCGCAGCATGGGCATCCACACGGGCATGCTGGTGCGCGATGTGCGGCGCATCGACCGCACCATTATCGTGAATCCCATGGAAAACAAACTTTTCAAAGGCATCAGCGAGCGTATGGTAAAAACGGTGGCCAATTTTTCACCGGTGTTCGAACCCTGGCGCTACGGCAATATCTACCTGGAATTTCTAGCCCGCAAGCACGCCTGGCAGCGCGCCCGCGATACCGCCTGGCGTTTGCAAAAAGAGGTGAAGCAGCAGGTGGAAATCGAACCGGCTGTGGGTTTGGCCAGCAACAAAATGGTGAGTCGCACGGCGTCGCAGCGCAGTATTCGGCAGCGGGATATCGTCACGGTTCCGCAAGGCCGTGAACGTGGTTTTGTGCGCCCCTTCGACATCACATTCCTGCCGCACGTGGACCGCAAAATAGCGCTGGAGTTGCGCAACATGAATATCCACAGAATCAGTGACGTGACACGGCTTTCGTGTCTGCAGCTGCAGGAGCTTTTCGGGCGCACCGGCTGGTATATCCACGAGGAGTCACAGGGCATCGACCGCACGCCAATCATTCAGCCGGACAAGCGGCCGGCGTTGTATGCCGAGTGGGCTTTCGCGCCGGAGACCAATGAGGTAGCGGAGATCGACGCGGTATTTTACACGCTGATCAACCGCCTGGCACGGCAACTGCGTGAAAAGGGTTTGTGCGCCGGGCGCATCTCGCTTTCCGCCACCTTCGCCGACGACCGTTTTTTTGCCCACTGGCGTAAAATTCCCAATAATGGACAAAGTGAGCGAGAACTGCTGGCAGGACTGGAATTTTTACGTGAGAAATTGCTGGAGCGGCGGGTGGCTTTGCGCCGCATCGGTATTCGGCTGCTGCACCTGGCGCCGGCGACGCAACTGGACCTTTTTACCTCGGTCGACCAGCAAAAGGAACAAAACCTGTTGCAGGCGCTGGACACGATCCAAAAAAAATATGGAGAAAAGGGTGTGTTTCATGGCTCGCAGGCGCTGTTTTTTTTGAGGTGAATTCGGGATAGCGTACGGGTGCAATGCGTTTAAATAGTTGTTGCGTATCAGAATGAAATTTACCATTTTGCATTTAAGCAAAGTGAAAAACTACAAGCCTGGGGTACAATATTGGAATCAATTCGAGCTATACAGAAAAATATTCAGGCTAATACATATCGTTTCTCAGAACATGCTGTCAAGAGAATGATGCAGCGAGCAATTGAGCGAAAAGAAATTGAAGAAGCTATTGTAAGTGGTGAAATCATTGAACAATATCCTTTCGACAAATATTCGCCAAGTTGCCTCATTTATGGCAAAACCAAAGGTGGCAAAAAGTTACATATTCAGGCGTCTTTGCCACCCCAAATTGTTATTGTGACAGTATATGAACCCAACCCAGAAGAATGGATTGATTTCCGAATCAGGAGATAATTTATGAAATGTGTTATTTGTGGTGGTAAACTCCAAAATCAAAAAGTAACTTTCGTTTATGATCATGACAATGAATACTTTTTAGTTGAAAATGTGCCCGCTGAAGTATGTGCTCAATGTGGAGAGAAAACATACAATCCGGAAGTAACAGATAGATTGATGCATCTGTTTAGAAAAAAGCTTCGACCTGAAAAAACAGTGGAAGTACCTGTATTCGATTTCAACAATCAAGCTTTAGTTTAATATCCTTTCTAAGACATTATCTCACATCTGGTTAACCATAAAATGCCATCAAAAAATACCACACAAGAGCCCAATATCAGCCAGGTCATTTTTGCCAGTCTGGCAATTGCT
>QQUM01000434.1 GCA_008501545.1 Calditrichota bacterium | reverse complement strand
ACTCTTCGTTGTGGCGCAACGCACGCATGCTTCAAAACCCGGATCAAGACCAATGGATCGCAACAACTGCAATTGATAGGTTAAAAAATAAATACGTCTTGTTTCTGGAATTGAAGAATTGAAAATTTTGATTGTTTCCTCTAAAAGATGATAGACTTCGCTGTTTTCATCATGCAGCATTTGAACGCGCGTAATCATTTCGCAACATGCGTACGCCAGTAGCGTGTCTTCCGCATCACGGCGCAGCTGGATCGGTGAAAAAATTATCGACGTCTGGTTCAGGGTATGGAGCTCTCGTTGTGATTTATGATAGAAAATAACCTCAACAATATTCAGTGGTTCAAGAATGCCACCCAGTCTGCTCTTTGATTTTCTCACACCTTTGGCGACAAGCTTTATCAAACCAGCTCGCAGGCTGTATAAAGTGACTATCTTGCTTGTTTCGCCGTATTTCATCGTACGAAGGACGACAGCACGGTGTTTTTCAAGTGCCATGTGAACTCAGATGTTTAAAAACAATGTTGCCATTGCGAAATAAATAAACAGCGCGATGATGTCATTGGATGTCGTAATAAAAGGCCCGGTCGCCAAAGCCGGATCGATTTTCACTTTCTTTAACAGCAAGGGAACCGTTGTTCCCACAAAACCGGCTACTAAAATAACAGTCAGGAGCGAGACCCCAACGACAGCGCCTAATTCAAGGGGAAGAATCGTACTGCTATGTGAACCGCCACCCTGTACATCCATGCGAATAAAAGCATAAACGAACAGCAATATGCCAAGCACAATTCCGTTAATGAGGGAGACTTTCAACTCGCGAAATATCCGCTTGTAAACATCTTTTACATCAATTTCACCAGTGGCCAAACCGCGAACAACGATGGCCGAGCTTTGCATACCGATATTCCCACCCATCGATAGAATAATCGGTATAAATATCGCCAAAATATGAACTTTCGCTAACTGGCCTTCAAATAGTTTTATAACCTCAGCTCCCCAAAGTCCACCAACTAAACCAAAAATCAACCAGGGAATGCGTCCGCGTACAATACGGAAGGAACTTGGTTCGCGCAATTCTTCTTCATCGGCGATCCCGGCCATCCGCTGCAAGTCCTCGGATGCCTCTTCTTCAATGACATCCATAATGTCATCGATGGTAATCCGGCCGAGAAGATGGTAATCGTCGTCGACAACCGGTACGGATACGAGGTCGTATTTACGGGCGTAATTCGCTACTTCTTCCTGATCCATATCGACATGTACGGAGGCGACATCTTTTTCCATGATTTCCGCAATTGGTTTTTGGCCGCTGGCGAGAATCAGGGCTTTCATACTTAATTGGCCAACAAGCTTGTTGGCATCGTCAACAACGAATACATTGTATATTTCTTCTATTTCTTCAGCTTTTTTGCGGATTTCCAGAATCGCTTCATCAACAGTGGCATTTTTGTTGACCGAAACGATTTCCAGAGCCATAATACCACCGGCCGTGTCTTCACGGTGTTGCATCAGTTGCTTGACTTCTTCCGCATCTTCTTGTTCGACGTTTTCGAGGACATCTTTTGCGATCTCCTCGGGAAGCTCAGAGATGAAGTCAGTTGCATCATCAGACTCCATTTCATCAACGATATCCGTGAGTAAATCCTGCTCCAGCATTTCGATCAGGTCTTCGCGAACGGCTTCGTCAATTTTTAAAATTGTGTCGGAGGCAACTTCTTTATCGAGCAGATTAAACAAGTATAAACGATTTTCATCCTTGCCGATCCGATTGATAATTGCAGCAATATCAGATGGATGCATGCTGATAAGCAGATGGCGCAGCCGTGCTTCCTGGCCTTCTTTAATAAAAAATTCAAAACTGTTCGTAAGTTCGCGAAGGTCTATTTCATCTATTCTCATCAATCATCACCTGTCTATTTCAAGAATGAATATGCATAAAATGCATTCGATAAATCAATTATTTCAAGTACCGACATCTCTTCGGGTCTGCGCTGTAAATCGAAAAGGTTAGTGTTTTCAAATTGTGACACATCGCCGATTTTTTTTAGGGTGTTGCGTATGATTTTTCGACGCTGGTTAAAGATTGTGCGCACAAAATTCCGGAAAAATTCCGGATTGTCGGGCTGGTGTTTCTGCTTTTTCGTAAAATCCCAATGGACAACCGCGGACGCAACATCAGGTTTTGGAATAAAAACCGAAGGCGGAACTGTCAGAACAATTTTCGGCTGTGCATAGGTTTGGCTCACCACAGAAAGAATGCCATAATCCTTGCAACCATGGGGGGAAACCACGCGTTCCGCTACTTCTTTTTGCATCATGAGCATCATATCAGAAATCACCTGTTGGTGAACGAAAGCAGCAAACACAATCGAACTTGTGATGTGATAAGGAATATTCCCAATGAGCCGGATAGAAGCAGGTTTATCCGACAAGACACTTAAATCAAGCTTCCTGAAGTCCAGGTGTTGAATAGAAAAATTTTTGTAAACAGCAAATTTCTCTTCGAGTTCAGGAACAAGCCGTTCATCGATTTCAATGCCAATATAGGAACATTCCGAAGGAACCAGCAGCTCAGTCAGCGCTCCAAAACCCGGACCAATTTCAACGACCAAATCA
>QQUM01000601.1 GCA_008501545.1 Calditrichota bacterium | reverse complement strand
TTTTTCGCGAATCGCTCTAATCTTCGCGAATTAATTGTAAAAAATTCCTTTCTGTATAATTAGTTGTTTATAGTTCATTGCCACAATCAAATCATGTTTTCAAACAAACCTATTCACGCTATTCGCGCAATTAGCTAACTTACTCAAAAAAAATCTTGAGCTCATCGTCAAAATACATCAATGCATTTTTTATACCCAATGGCAAACCGCCACCTAATGCGCACAACGAACCGCTTTCCAGTGTCTCAAGCAAGTCATCGAAAAGTTGGCGGTCGATTTTATAATCTTCAGCTCGCGCTTTTTGCAGAAGTTCTCTGCCCCGTTGTGAACCCAGCCGGCAGGGAAAGCATTTTCCACATGATTCGTGGGCTGTGAAGGCAAAGAGATGTTCGAGATATTTCACCATTGGAAAATCTTCCGGTATGGAAATAATACTCGCATGGCCGAGCAGAAATCCATTTTCAGCAAACGATTCAAAATCAATCGTGAGGTCATCAATTTTCGACATGGGTACAATACCGCCAAGCGGTCCGCCAACATGCAACGCTTTCACAGGCTTCGTAAAACCACCTGCTTCATCGACGAGACCCCGTAAAGGCATGCCCATTTCCACTTCATACAGGCCCGGCCGTGTAAAAGCGCTGTCGAGGCAGACGAGTTTTGTACCACTCGATTTGCCCGTTCCGAGATTCGCATAAGCCTGACCGCCGTTTTTTAAAATCCACGGTATTGCAGCAAGGGTTTCCACGTTGTTGACAACCGTCGGTTTGTTGAAAAGTCCTTGCTGCGTCGGATATGGAGGGCGCACACGGACTTCCGGGCGCTGACCTTCGAGCGATGCGAGTAGTGCCGTCTCTTCGCCACAAATATAGGCACCCGCCGCCTCAATTATTTTAAATTTATAATTAAATCCGGTCCCAAGGATGTTTTCGCCAATGAGTTCGTGCTTTTGCAGGTCACCCACTGCTTTTTTAATGATCTCTATTGCTTCCGGGTATTCCGCACGTATATAGACGATCCCGGTGTCAGCACCCACGGTGTAGCCAGCGATGAGCATGCCCATCAACAGGGCGTGTGGTTGTTCCTCTAAAATATAGCGATCTGAGTAGGCTCCCGGGTCGCCTTCATCGGCATTACAGACGATAAATTTCTGCTCGCTGTCAACCTCGCGGCAGGATTGTAATTTAAATGCCAGGGGAAATCCGGCGCCACCGCGGCCACGCAGATTCGATATTTTCAACTCATTTAAAATGGCATCTGCCGGCTTGAGCAGAAGCTGTTTTAAACCGTCGTAGAATTCAGGAATATTCGAAAATTTATCAGTGAGAATGGGGAGTGGAGCGCAACATTTTACGGAATATCTGTCTTTGCTCAGTCTGCTGTTTTTCGCACGTGTCGCCAATTCATCGATTGCCCGGCCGGAATAATTTTTTCCATCGATGTGAAAAGCACTGTTTTCGTGGCAACGGCCGAGACAGCACATTTCTCCGATTTCATTTTCAGCAAAATGCGTTTTTAATTGCATATGCACGTTGTCCTGCGTTCCGGCAAGTAAACAGGCGCTACCGTTGCAGACATAGGCCTTTTTACCGGCATTTTCGTGCTTGAGAAAATCGTAAAACGAGGCCGTGCCATAGACGATGGCCTCACCCATGAGATATTCTTCGGCGAGCTTTTTCATTTCCGAATTTTCGGGTGTCCCCTCCACTTGTCCTGATTGCACGAGCTTTTCAAAAAGGCTGTCATCCAGGCCTTTGCGGCCTGAGAGATAACTTAGATTGTCTGACATGCGTTTTTTCCCTCAATTATTCTTGAAATGTGCGAATAAGCCGTTATTCTGTTTTTCCTGCAAAAGGCTGCCAATGTGATGCCCATTTCCCCGGCTGTTTCGACAGCGAGAGACGATGGTGCGCTGACCGCGGCTAAAACTGGAATTTTTGCCATGAACGCTTTTGTGACAATTTCAAATGAAACCCGTCCACTGACCAGGAGCACTTTCGCTGCGCGCAACTTTCCATCACACAAGAGCATGCCAATGACCTTATCGACGGCGTTGTGGCGACCGATGTCTTCCTTAATGGAAAGCATTTTACCCAGATCGTCGAAGGCTGCGGCGGCATGGGAACCACCGGACCGGTTGAATGTGTTTTGCTCCCGGTTCATTTTTTCGAACATGGCAAGGAGAAGTGTGCTGTTGATCTGGAAATCTTCCTTCAATGGTGGCGCCGTCTGCATTAAATCCGCCAAATCTTTTTTCCCACAAATACCACAGGAAGAAACAGAGAGAATACTGCGGCGATTTTCCAAATCTGTTGGTATGGACTCACTGTCACTGATAAAATTTACTGAATACGTGAATTCAGAATGGCGTGCTTTTCGTTCCTGAAAGTTGTAACCGCTTGCGCGGATGTAGATGTTTTCGGTGAAGAGTAAACCGCGCACAAGATGCAGATCATCGCCGGGTGTGCGCATGGTGATTGTGAAAGGACGGCTGTTGATGTTAATTTGCAACGGCGCTTCGATGGTTAATGTGTCGTTCACATCGTTGCTTGAAGTCGCGTTGAATCTTCGTGCTTTAAACAAGCCGGTTTGCATCGCTCCCTCATCGTTTGTGCAAAT
>QQUM01000030.1 GCA_008501545.1 Calditrichota bacterium | reverse complement strand
GGCGGAGAAAATACTGGACGAGTTGGTGCAGCGGGTTTCATGATTGTGAGTTGAAATTGTTGGATTGATTTGAGCCCCGGAGATTGCTGGTCGGGGCTTTTCTTTGCTATCTGGCAATCTATGGATCCAAAGACTGATTGCTATCATAAATTTATTCGACATCCATATATATTTGTTCATGTATTCCCACAAACGATACACCCAATAGTCATAATATATGTTATGTAAACTTAAAGCATAAACAAAAAGAAAGCCGGTACCCTACCGGCTTTTGGGTGTCGGGGCGCCCGGATTTGAACCGGGGACCTCATGCTCCCGAAGCATGCGCGCTAACCGAGCTGCGCTACGCCCCGTTAATTTTCGAAGACGAATTTAATAATTACAAACCCGCCAATCAATAAAAAAGTAAAGGCAAAGGCAAGTATATTAAAATATTTATCAATGAATTTTTTGATCGGTTCACCAAACTTCCACAACAAGCCAGCGACAAGAAAAAATCGAGCACCACGGCTTACAATTGATGCAATAATAAACATTGGAAAATTGATACTAAAAGCGCCTGCTGACACTGTAAATATCTTATACGGAATAGGCGTAAATCCTGCCGTAAAAATAATCCAGAAATTCCAGGTCTCGTACATGCTCTTTATTTTGAGAAAAAGCGCATCAGTAAACCCTGGTACATGCTCAAAGAAAAAGACCGCGATGGATGAAAATTCGCCAGGATTTGACCACCAAATAAAATAGCCAATGAGATACCCTGCAACGGCACCAATGAGCGAACTTAGCGTGCATATACCAGCAAATACAAATGCACGAGCTCTGGCACCGAGAACAAGCGCAATGAGCAATACATCCGGTGGGATTGGAAAAAATGATGATTCAGCGAAAGCGATCGCAGCTAATGCGAGTGTGCCGTATCGCGTATCTGCCCAGCCAAGCACCCAATCATAGCTTCTGCGGGCAAAATTCTTCTTCACTAAAGGATTGTCGATTACCTGGTCATTGTGCTGCAATTCAATACTCCTAAAATCTGAGATAAGTCCTTATAAAAGCAAAAGTATCGCGAAAGCCATTAATGTAACTTTGTTCACCATGATAAATCGTTGGTACATTGATATGGGCAAATTTTGCGTCGTTTCGTCCTGATTTAATGAGTAATTCTGATTCAAATGCATAACTACCTGTCTCAAATGGCTTCGCGCCTTTTAGTAACGCTGTAGAGATCATTCGAAATCCACATTGTGAATCGTATACTTTTTTCCTCAACTTGATTGAGATGAGAAAAGAAGTCATTAAATTGCTAAGTATACGTGCCAGTGGCATTTTTCGCAGAGTCATCTGCCGCCTACCAATTATAAAATCACCTCTCCCCTGTTCAAATGCTTCCACAAACAACGGTATGTGCTCCGGTTCATGTTGTAAATCGGAATCTATAAAAATAATTGCAGTTGCATTCTCAAATTGTTGTAATATTAAATCGATTCCTGTTTGTAATGCTTCACCTTTTCCTTTGTTTTTCTGGTGGGAAAAACAAAGAACTTCGGTGAATTGATTGACGATAGTTGCTGTATCATCATTTGAGCCATCATTAACAACAACAATCTTCTCAAAAAAGTCAGATAGTTTTGTTAAGCGATCAATTAATTGTCCAATAGTATCAGCTGCATTGTAAGCAGGTACAAGAACGTAGTATTTATTTTTCATATAGATATAAAAAAAGCAACTCCGAGAAGTTGCTTTATTAAATCGGGGCGACTGGATTTGAACCAGCGACCCCTTGACCCCCAGTCAAAAAAAATAGGGTCATAATATATTGTTTAATATAAGTTTGTAAAAATATAAATTTCATAGTGTGGCTAAACTGTGACCTGATTTTACTAATATCTTAAACCTTCAACTGAAGACCTAAGATGATCAGGAGCAAGGTGAGCATACATCTGGGTGACTGTGACAGAGCTATGACCAAGTAACTTGCCGACAGTATACAAATCACGTCCGGCCATAACAAGATGACTTGCAAAAGTGTGTCTTAAATTATGAAGCGATAAAGCCTTCCACCCTTCTATGTCTGCAAGTTTCAAATAAGCCTTAAACTTATGCGTAACAAAACAAGGCTTAAATCTGAAGACAAAAGAACCATTATTCTTAAGTGCAGATAATAAATCAAATAGAATTTCATTGATCGGTATTGTCCTGCTCTCACCTGACTTTGTTTCCCTAATTGTGATAACCCGATTCCGTAAATCAACATCCTTCCAAGTCAAGTTAAGAGCCTCTCCCCTTCTGCATCCAGTGTAAAGATAGAAAATAATAAGATTTTGAAAGTCAATGTCATGGATTGTATCAAGGAGCTTTCTTACTTCATCTTTAGTCAAATACTTCGGAAGATTGCTATTTTTAATTTTGATCTGTTTAACATCGCGAAACGGATTATACTCATTATACTGCCACTTTACTGCCTTTTCAAACATCGCTTTTAAGTGCCGGAATTCAAGATTAAACGATACTGGCTTTACACTTTTAATTCGATTAAGCTTAAACTCTTCAATCAAACTTGACGTTATTTTGTCAATATAAATGTTTCCCGTAAAGCGCAAGAAGACCTTTTGAACATGTT
>QQUM01000532.1 GCA_008501545.1 Calditrichota bacterium | reverse complement strand
TTTTTTGTTTTTACAAGTTCAAATAAACATTGTTTAGCTTCGATTAATTGCTAGATTTAATTTAAAATTCGAATCAATCCAAACATTTTAACAATATCCACCGCATTGTGATGCTCCATGGCCAATACTACTGATCAAACAAATAAGCTATTTATAGGACCGGCTGGGTGGTCCTACGCCGACTGGCACGGTGTATTTTATCCCACAAAATCGTCTTCAAAATTTGATGAATTAGCCTACCTTGCACGATATTTCAATGTTATAGAGATTAATTCATCCTATTATCACCCACCTTCCGTCGACGCTGCCCGTTCCTGGATAAAAAGAGTATCAACTAACAAACATTTTCGATTTACAGCGAAATTATGGCAGAAATTTGTTCTTGAGCGGAGTACATATACAAATAACGATGTTGAAAATGTACAAAGAGCATTGGATATTCTCCAGGATGCAGAACTTTTAGGTGCTGTTCTGGTGCAGTTCCCGCAATCTTTTAAAAATACAATCGAAGGCAGGTCCTGGCTTTTTCGGGTACTTTCAATCTTCAAGATGTACCCTCTTTTCGTCGAATTTCGTCATGCATCCTGGAATGTTCGCCAGACCTTCGATTTACTAAACGAGACAAATGCAGGATTTGTAAATATAGATCAACCAGTTATCGGCAATGCACTCGGGTTCACAGAAAAAATAACATCAGGAAAAGGTTATTTCCGTTTTCACGGACAAAATACAACTATGTGGTTTAATGAAAAAGCCGGTCGGGATGACAGGTATAATTACACATATGGGAAGGACGAACTCGATATATTTACAAGGACAATTCAAAAAAATGCGCTTGAAGCTGAATCTATCTATATTATTTTCAATAATCACTATAAAGGGCAGGCTTTGCGTAACGCTTTCGAATTGGAATTTCTTTTAACTAAAGAGAAACAAAACATCCCGGATCAACTCATCAAGACATACCCCCAGCTCATAAGCATTCGAAAACCTGAGGATCCACAACAATTGGAATTGTTTTAAGCGCATAGCCAACACTCCATGCCGTTATGTTGTCATCAGAACAAATGAAAAATTCAATAACCTATGCTTGTGAATAAATATTGCGGAATGTAAGGTGAGTGGAACAGAATAAATTCCCAGAGTGCTCTCAGAATATAATCGGCATGTCAATATGGCGGTGGGTGGGATTTTTAACTTTTGTTCGAATCAATCCTGTTGCCGTACCAGCGAAATAATGTGCAAAATAATTCTGACGTTCAGCTGATTGATTGGTGAATGTTTTTATATAAAGCATAAATTGATTATGCAACAACGAACGTACCGTAGTAAATCGATTATACATCCAATATTGCCAAAGCTCCCGCCATCCCGCATAACGATACTTCAAATCTCGCGGACAGCCAGGATACATTTCATCCCAGAATAAATCAAGTTGATTTCGATCTATTTCAATGGTATAATTTTCCGGTAGAAAACGGCTAAATGAACGCATCGAACGATATGAAAAATCGTCTGAGGTGCCAACTATTACTGAAATTCCATTTTCAGCCATAATGAGAAAAGGATCAGTACCATATACACCTTGAATACTCTGCAGCAATTTCTCAATCAATTGCTGTTCATTTACCCTTGACATAGTATTCTTTTCCTAATAAATCTCATCAGCGATTTTTGTCACTGATGAGATATGCGCAGTACAATTAGAAAAATTTTTATTAAATAGCTATTTAAGATTTGTAATCAAAAAATTTCTGTGGGCAAACTCAAAGTAACATTATATATAAGTATTACAAGGCTAAAATATTCTTTTTCAGCTTATCGTGTTTTCCTTTTTGGCGTTCTCCCAAAATTAGCTTCACTCTCGACTTCCGGTTCTGGGCTATTAGACTTCAAATACTTTTCTTCGTCTACTGATTCATCTTTCTCGAAGCTTGGACGTCTTTTTTTTACATTTCTTTTGCCAAAGTTTGCTGTATCATTTTCTGGAACTTCCATCTTATCTACCTTTTCAGCAATTTTCGTCCCTTTTACTTTCTCAGGAGTATCAACCTTAGGGGCTTGATTTTCATCGGGTGTTGGGGCTTCATCATTGATTTTCTTTCCGCTCCCCTTACTGGATGTCCGCGTTGATGTTTTGGTTACTTTCTGATTCGGTTTAGATGCTCTAGCCGTTTGTACGGCTGGCTTTTTTTGCTGTGAAGATTCGGATTGCTCTTTTTCATTCTCAATTTTTGATGATGCATTTTTTACTTCCCGTACCTTCCTGCCTCTCACGACGTTCTTATTTCGGCTACTCGATGATTCATTTCGATTTGAGGCTCTCTGTGGCCGTTTTCCTGGCTGGCTAGATCCAGTATTTCCAGAACGAGGTGAAGGTTTTCGAGACGGGGGAGTTCGCGAATAGCTTGCTCTTCCTTTGCCACCGCGATGTGGAGGAGCCGCTTCTTTCCACCGCGTGAGCATTTTCACAATTGGCCGGACAAACAATAATGAGACAAAAAGCACCCTACAAATATTTGTATATGATAATGGTGACATATCCAATATAAATGGAATCACAATAATAGCAACTATAGCCAATATAATCGCATCCGTCCACATTCCTCTTTTAAATAATACAC
>QQUM01000555.1 GCA_008501545.1 Calditrichota bacterium | reverse complement strand
TAAAATGCCAAAATCTGATTGTCCCCCCACATTTCGAAAATTTATGCGGTAGCTGACGGCTCCACTAAATGACATATTACGAAAACTTTTCGTCGATAATAGGCCAATATCAAATTGGTTAAATTTTGTCCATGTATTATAACCGAGCCATCCAATTTTATAGGCAAGACGAAGGTAGGTTTTTGATTTGGAAAATGGTTGAATTTTAGCCCAAATCCATGGGGTTCCCCAACCGCCTGCAACCATATGTTCTGATATTATCCCACTGACTTGTAATGCTGCAAAAACCTGTATCTTTGATTTGCTTCGAAATCCCCTGGCCAATGCGAAATAAAACTCAGAATAATCGACATTACTATTTTCGAAGTGACCATTATCATCAAATTCAGATTTACCTTTGAAAAGGTTTAAATATAATTTTAGCACTCCATCATCCTGCGTACCTAATCCCTCACTTTGATCTGTTAGTGTCAAATAGTCAATCGTGTATATTTGGGCATAACAATATGGTAGTGTAAAAAGTGATAAAAAAATAACTATAATTTTCATCTTCTAACATCCCTCAATGCTCGGATAAAATTCGACTATTCTGATGAAATTATCACCCTTTCTTCAGCGCCGTTGATCCAGCCAACAGAGAAGCATAGTAATGAAAAGTAAAAACCGGGAATAAGCGTAATTCGTATTGATGCCTCAGGTTGTGATCCCATCGTTCCGTATCCAATTATTTTATTAATTGCTATTATAGCTGCGCCCAAACTAACACCACTTAAAAATCCATATTTCAAACCTTCTTTCGCTCCCCTGCGATGATTCATCCAAGTGATTCTTTTTATTGCAGCAAATTCACTAATAACTATACTATCGCTTTTAGAAAATTGATAAGAAATTTGAGCTGGAGATAGTTTTAAATTTTTACCTTTCACTGTTTCACCCGTTTTTAATTTAATCAACACTGATTTATTTTTCAGTTTTGCGTTTATTGCTTTTATCTCAGCCGTGTGCGGAGTTAATCCGATATGATGAACATTGGTGCAGTTTAAAAACAAAACACACAATACAATTCTCAACAGATACTTCATAAAAATCTCCTGGTGCAATTAAAGAATAATATAAATAGCAAGGGATCCTACTATTTTCCTGCGCAAACAGTTTTATATTTAGATACCCTTGCTATAATGTTATTATTAATATCCTTTTACTTCCCACTTCGAATGTTGAGCTGGCCCAGGTACAGACCAATTTCCTGGATTATCTGGGCTATCAAACCATTTTGAACCCACAACAAATTCTATTAAATCTAAGAATCCTTTTAAAGAACTATATAACCCAGTCCCCGCACTTGGATGACTTACAAGATGACCCCACATTGCATTATAAATCATCCAATTTAGATTATTCCCATAGGAATCGATGTATGGATTTGTATTATTATTCCCATTGTTAACATAGTCCAATCCTGGAAGGATAACGATATTAGCATAATCATCAAAATCAATCACCAAACCGTTACCATCCACTGTTTCGTTAGAGTTTAGATCATTAACATTATAATGAATGCCGCTTCTAAAATATGATCCATGTGAACCATGTCCAGCGTAAAATGAACCTTCAAAGTTTATAGCAATGAAGCCACCAACATAGACTTTAGGATGAGTTTGGTTCACAATCGTAATTTCTGAAGGATTTTTTGCTTTTTCTTCATGATGATAGTAATAGACTACTTTTACTATTTCAGCAGTCGAGGGATCTTGTCCATCGATAACGACATTAATGTGTTCCCAATCGCTTTCATGTCGATTGGCGCAGGCGTTAAAAGGATAGAAAAACCAGTATTGAATAACAATATCAGAACCGGATGTGAATAAATGCGCATAGGTTGTTCCTTCTGTAAATCGACTATCGTTCCCATGTTCAGCCAATTTCAAATCCCAGTGTGCATACCAATCATAGGGTGTGGTTTCACCTAAATTTCCCCACTCAAAATGTGGATGAAGTATACGTGTAGCCGGAGGATAATCATCACCGGAACAACTAAAACAATAATCATTATTAGTATCGATATATGTAAGCACCGCTTCTTCTGGGTGATAATAAGGATATAACTGTTTGTAAATCATATCTGGTATATAGATTTGAGATGGACTAAAGGAGTCAATAAAATCCCCAGCTACTGTATATGCATCCACAATTACATCTTGCCAATCTAAGTCACCATCGTGATTTCGATCCATTATTTCAACGGGAACCGGTCTCACGCCATTATCTCCGGAATGAAGCGAAAGATTAGGGCAAAATTTACTTGCTAATGCCAGCTCTAAATCATCTTGCACACCATTGCCATCAAGATCTTTTCCTACCTTAAAATACGGATACAAATAATTCTGTGAATTCGTCCACGTACTCGAACTTACAAGCACGGAATAATCCGCTTCGGTCATAGAAGCTTGCATGTCATACAGGCTTTCAGACAATTCCGGTGGAATCAACGTTTCAAGATAAACGCTGCCCTGGGAATTTGTTGTGCCATATAAGTTCACTATGTGGAGATCATCTTCAATGGTATATGTCCTGACAACAAGTTTCACATCTATACCTGACTTCGGATTGTTATTGATGTCCCGCA
>QQUM01000048.1 GCA_008501545.1 Calditrichota bacterium | reverse complement strand
TTTATGTTCAAAAGGGACAAAGAATTCATGCTGAGTGCGGTGATCTTGAAGGTGAAAATGCTTTACAAAACATTCTCGATTGGGACCAGGTGGATTATTATACGACCCCGCATTTTACATGCGAAAAAAAGACGATTTCTCGAGATTGGAAGACATTGCTCAATTCCAACATGATTGAATAAAACAACCTTGCGGAGAGCGACATGGGAGAAATAATTGCCATAGCCAGCCAAAAAGGCGGTGTAGGTAAAACAACGACATCTGTAAATTTAGGAGCCAGTTTATCCTATCTGGGGTACAAAACACTGTTAGTCGACGTCGATCCTCAGGGAAGCATTGCGACAAGTTTCGGATATGGGCGTTATGATATCCGGGCTGGTATTTTGGAAGTATTTACAAAAAATGTTCCCATTAAGGAATGTATTCATCCCACCGAGATGGACCTCTTTCATTTTATTCCCTCCAATGTATGGTCCGATGAAGTTGATCGTAAAAGTCTAATCGGTGCTTCCAGCAATACGATTTTGCGGAGTGCATTGCAGGAAATAATCGATCAGTATGATTACATCATCATAGATTGTCCTCCTTCCCTGGGTAACCTGACATTTAATGCACTGATTGCAGCGCATTCGATGATCGTTCCAATTCAATGTGAATACTACGCATTGAAAGCGTTGGGACGATTCCTCAAAATGACACGAAAACTCAAAATAGAACATAACCCTGATTTGCGTTATCGTGGTTTTCTTCTCACCATGGTCGATATGAGGAACAATCTCTCCAAACGGGTCATTAATAAAGTGCGTTATACACTGCAGGGACTTGTGTTTGAGACGATGATCCCACGGAACGTGCGCCTTGCGGAGGTCCCATTTTATGGAAAACCTGCGTTCTTGATTGACAAAACCAGTAAAGGAGCACAAAGCTACTTGAACCTGGCAGAAGAAGTGGTAAAGCACGAAAATGTCCCTTTAGAAACCGAAGAAAGTGAACAAACAGCTATTGTGGCTGCATAACGAGTGGTACTGGAGAAGTTTTGTGTTGAGAATATTGGTTATCGAAGATGATGCAAATACCTTGTTTGGTTTGCAGGAATTGTTGCAACATGAAGGATTCGCAGTATCTGTAGCTGAGAATGGAAAAAAAGCACTGCGATTGTTTCAGAAAAATATGTTTGACGTCGTGCTTTGTGATTATCGCTTACCAGATACAAACGGCTTGCAGTTGTGTAATGATTTTCTCATGGGACAGCCAGGATTAGACATCTTTATGATTACGGCATACAACACACCAGAGATTGCGATGAAGGCAAAAAGAATTGGTGTCCGTAAAATATTTACAAAACCACTTGTGCTTGATCTTCTTTTTGAAGAATTGACGGGATTAAATTTATCAAAACAAAAAATTGATAATCTCACCTTGTCGTAAACGAAAATGGTTTTTGACAACATACCTGTTCCATATTATTCGCAATTGAGATCAATTCACTGCTGTTTGAATTGATAACTTGATTGCACTCCCTTCTTTACTTATTAAATGTGATTAATATTCCGATTGAGAAGCGTGATAATTTCCTAATAATCTAAAAATCGATTTTATGATGCCGATATTCATTTCACTTGCAAATTACGTAGATTCCAGAATTTATGGAATCCAGTTCAGTACTCAATGAATTGCCCGTTTGACTTGAGTCCAGTGGGACGCTGTGCTACGCTTTTCTAAAATGTGAGCAGAGAATTATGCAGCCGCATTACCTGCAAGAAAGGAAGCTCAACACGGCAATATGTTTTGATATTTTCATGCTGATGAAACAATGACGGGCATGAGTGTAAAGCGCAAACCATGAGGGTATTTTATGGCCAGCAAACAACCGTATGACTTTGCAAAATTTCGCGAAGAACTGATACGGCGTTTTTTTAATAGTCAAAGTTATTTCTTTTCTTGCTTCAGCCAGCAGTTGAAAAACCTGTCGTCACTAGCCAAAGATATAGATGAAGACGATTACTTCCTCATTGCGCATGTACTTGAATTTCTTAAAAATTCAGATAATCCATTCAAGGAAATCAACAAGATGGGGGAAATTGAGCGCATCCACGATTTCACGATTTTCCTGGATGAAACCCTAACAAAGTTGCGACAGCCAAACCTGCCAACATCTGAAATGCAAGAAGCAATCAAATTACTTGCTATAGATTTAGTCGATGCGCTTATCGAAGTGATTCATGATATGACCACCAAAAAGCAACTGCTCCAAATAATCACTGGTGATGTTGAAATGGATGTGGCTGTTGAAAATGAAATGCGTGTCTCAAAAAATGTTGAAGATAAAAAGTCTGCGACAGCCGAAGTGAAGCAATCATCCGGGGCAGACTTATCGTTTACAAACGAAGATGAAATAGCCCCTGCTTCTCCGGAACATGGGGAAATTGATGCATTTACACAAGAAAAGGAAATGTTGCTTGATGAAATAAATTTTGATGAAATGGGAAGCAACAGAGTCGATGACGAAGAAAATGATGAGACGACAGATAAACTGGAATTAAGTTCATTTGAACTGGACGATGAGGCATTTACGCTGCCGGATACTTCGGAAGATGAAAATACAGATGAAAAAATTGCTGATGAATTCGTTC
>QQUM01000701.1 GCA_008501545.1 Calditrichota bacterium | reverse complement strand
GAAGCCCGTCTCAAAATCAAGACGGCTACGACAATCCGCCCCGGGACTTACCGGTTTCAAGTGCAGGGACACGTGCTTGATATTCACCGGTTTGCAAATTGTGAGATCAGGATATTGCAGCCACCGGCGCCGGTGATGCCAAATCCGTTTACGGCAAACGGGGATGGATTCAATGATCAGGTAACATTCAAATTTCCGGAATTGGAGAATCGCAGCGGCCGCGTTTTGATTTTTGATATGGCAGGCCGTAAAATCATTGAATTGTCGGATTATCTGGTGTGGACTGGTCATGATGAAAATGGCAATGCGCTTTCCCCTGGCGCCTATCTTTATGTTGTAGAAGCGGGTGATGATGTTCTCGCGCGCGGTGTTATCGGGTTGGCGAAATGATTGCTATCTCAAATTTTAATATTGGACGGGTCGAAGAAAGCCCGTCCTTGCGTTCTGCGCATGGTACGCAGGACGCAGAATGCGAAGGAGTGCATGGATTCAGGATACACACGAAATTCGAAGCTGATTGTGGAATTTATTAATGGTCATATCATATACGAGATTAATTTTTGTTGTCTTAACTGCATTGGTTTTCAGTGCAGCTACAATAAGAGCACAAGTAGCAATGAATACGACACCGGTTGATTTTTATCATCCTGGAAGTGCGGCCCTGAATCCCGCGATTATTCCATTTCAGGATGAGCAACTGGCTGTTGGAACACAGGCATTGCATGCCGGGTTTTTAGGTGGAAACGCGTTTAGTCTGCGGCATGACATGTTTCATGTCTCGTTACCCGCCATTCGAAACTGGAACCTTGGATTCGGGTTGCGGGGAGAGCATCTGAATACACCGATTTTTAAGCAAAATCGCCTGGGAATTCAGGCAGCTTTTCTGTTACGCGATGATATTTCGTGTGGTGTAAATATAGGTTTTTTGAACCAGAGCTTCGATCAGGATGAATTTCAACTTGTTGATGAGAACGATCCGGTTTTTTCTGACGGGAGTTCGGTTTTTGTCGCCGATGCCGGTCTTGGATTTGTTTACCAGCGCGATGAAAAATGGCGCTATGGTCTTGCATTTGATCATGTGAATCAACCTGATATTTCACTTGCCGGCGCCGGTGAGAAATTGCCTTTTGAAGTCAGTGGTGCCGTGCTCTATCGGCACAAATTTCTGGAAACAACGCTGGGCTTGCGCGTGACAGGCAGCCGGGCGGAACCTTTGATCGAGTTCGCTTCAAGTCTGCAGGGCATTGGTATGGCACGTACCGGATTTTATGGCAGCACTTACACAGCTGGTGGGCAGCTCTATTTGTCGAACAAATTTAGCATCGACTACCAATATGCGTATTCCCTAACGGACTTAAACAAGTTCAGTAGTGGTTCGCATAAAATAAACTTTGTTTATCGCTTTGGAAAAACGCCTGATATTGAATATACAGTTCGTTCGCTCTACGATTCATTACGAATTTCCGAGCGATTTGTAACGCAGTGGTATGACGATGTCTTTACTGCTAAAGATCAGGTGGTTTCACAAAAGATGGTGAGCCATGGACGATTCGATGCGCAGCCGCAAGCAGCGTATTATCGATTCGTTCCACTGGATAGCATTGCACCAATTCCCGAGATCGATTTTAATGCCTATTTGGACCACTATCAAAGTTTGATTGAAAACCTTGTGGCTCAGATGAAAAAAGACGATTTGCTCCACTTGCGGGTTATCGTACCCTTACGGAAAAAACGGGTTGCCAGTGCATTTGTCCATCATTTACAGAAAGTTTATGGCATCGCACCGGAAAAATTGGAGTATGGTTGGGCCATTCAACATGATGAAGATGCAATGAACGGACACAGCGCAGGTTCAACTTCCAAACTCTCGACGCACCAGAATCTGTTTACCATCGCTCCGGATATTAAGCGTAAATACAATCGCTTCATCGATGTTTCAGAATGGCGTTTGCGCATCATCGATAGCGGGGGAAGTGTTTTAAAAGAGTTTATCGGTCAATTTAATTTACCAGAACGTATCCATTGGGACTGGAAAGCAGAATCGGGTGAATTATTGAAGGCTGGTAATTATTACTATTATTTGCAATGGCGTGACAAACGGGGTGCATCCCACCGCTCGCCATCACAGAAGTTGAGCATTTCAAAATACAAAAGGGATGTAAATATTGAAGTAACGAAAGTTTCGCCAAATGTACGCAGCATTTCTCACCGAATTGATATAGTATTGGGGCTATAAAAATGAGAAAGAAAAAATGGAAATTTGCGCATGCCGCATTACTCCTCAGCGCAATTACCGGTTTTGTCAATGCACAATCGGCAAATGAAGTTTGGGTAAAACAGGCAGCGAGCACGGGTGAGGATATCGGGAATTGCATTACTGTTGATAATTCCGGCGATATCATCATCACTGGTCGGTATGCAAACAGCTTCAAATTTGAAAATGTCGAATTACAGAGTCAGGGTGTGAAGGATGTATTTATCGCCAAGATGGATTCAAATGGAACGCTCAAATGGTTGAATTATGGGAGTGGGCCAGGGGAGGACCGGCCGTATGGCGTAACAACCGATGCCTTTGGTAACAGCATTCTCGTCGGTGCAATTGACAAAGAAATGGAGATTTCGGGAACAAAGAT
>QQUM01000610.1 GCA_008501545.1 Calditrichota bacterium | reverse complement strand
CCATGAATTGGTTGAAAGCAATGCGGATTTTTTCTGCCTGCCCGGGTTCTGCAACCATGGCAACCAGTCTTTCTCCCATGAGCTGCATTGCTTGTTGCATGCTGTTTTTCTGTATGCCGCGTAAAAACCAGATTCCACCTGCGACAACAGCAAATAAAACGGAATAAATAAGTAGATCTTTCAGCATGCTTTTCATGGCACAACTCCCAATGGTTCAACCCGCATTGCAGCAAATTGTGTTGATGTTTCGTACGCACTCACTTTATTTTGACAGCTTTATGATGAAAAAGGTTGTGTTAAAATATGTAAAATCCATATTTTGTGTTTCGGAAAATTTACTTAGCATTCACATCCAAAGCAACCTTAAATTGAGAATGGGGAACTCTTTATTCAATTTTCCACTGGAGAAATTAAATGAAAACTCAAATCCGATTCATCTCAATTATTTCGATTTTCCTCATTTCCCTAATCGCCGTTTTTTCGTGTGAGAAAATGGACAACGCGAAAAATGACGTGCAATCGGCGGAAGAATCAAAAGCAGGAAAAGAAAAAGCCATTAAGAAAGTTCTCGACAAACGGCCACAATTTACCCCTGCAGCGGACAGACTCGCAGGTTATGAACAACGGAAAGCTTTGCAGGAGAAATCTTTACTCAGTCAGGTGGCTTTTCGCAATGTTGGACCCAGCATCATGAGTGGCCGCGTCGTTGACATCGATGTGGATCCGCAAGATCCAACGCATTTTTATGTGGCTTATGCCTCCGGCGGCTTGTGGGAAACAGAAAATAATGGCATCACATTTACACCTTTGTTTGACAATGAAGCAGTTATGACCATCGGGGATATCGCTGTCGATTGGCAGCATGACGAAACTATCTGGGTTGGGACCGGTGAGAACAATTCCAGCCGTTCGTCTTATTCAGGGACCGGAATTTACAAAAGCAGCGATCACGGCAAATCATGGCAGCACGCCGGACTTACCGAAACCCACCACACCGGACGCATTATTTTGCATCCGGAAGATTCGAACACGCTTTGGGTTGCCACGATCGGCCATCTCTATTCTGAAAATGAAGCACGCGGTGTTTATAAATCGATCGACGGTGGGGAAACCTGGGAAAAAACATTGTACATCGACGCACAGACAGGTATCATTGACTTGATCGCTGATCCTGCAAATGCCGATATTTTGTACGCTGCAGCATGGCACCGGCAACGTTTCGCCTGGAATTTCGTCGAAGGCGGCGCGACGTCCGGCATTTATAAAAGCGAGGACGGTGGAGATACCTGGCACTTGCTCACAACAGCAGAAAGTGGTTTCCCGACAGGTGATGGTGTCGGGCGTATCGGACTCGATATTTCACGGCAAAATCCGGATATCATCTATGCCTTTCTGGACAATCAATTCCGGCGCGAAAAGGATGAAGATGACGATGCACCGGAACTCACAAAGGATTCACTTCGCACAATGAACTCAGAAGCATTTCTGGAACTTGATGATGAGACGATTAACGAATATCTTGACCATTTTGGTTTTCCACAAAAATATTCTGCCAAATCAATAAAAGAAAAAATCTCGAGAAGTGAAATAAAACCGGATGCACTCGTCACTTATCTCGAAGATGCCAATAGCCAACTCTTCGATACACCGGTCATCGGCGGGGAAGTCTATGTTTCTCGGGACGGTGGGCAAAGTTGGAGCAAAACTCATGCGGAATATATCGATAATTTCGTTTATTCCTATGGCTACTATTTTGGGGAAATTCGTGTGTCGCCCGGCGATAGCAACAAAATTTATATTTTGGGCGTCCCGGCATTGAAGTCTGAAGATGGTGGCAAAACATTCAATGCCCTTATGGCGGACAACGTGCATGTTGACCACCAGGCGTTATGGATCGATCCGCAAAAAACTGAACATCTCATTTTGGGCAATGATGGCGGCATAAATATTACTTACGACGATGGAACGTCATGGTTTAAGGCAAATAATCCGCCAGTTGGCCAGTTTTATACTGTCAGTGTGGATATGGAAAAACCCTACAATGTTTACGGTGGCTTGCAGGATAATGGCGTGTGGTACGGACCCTCGACCTACGAAGCCGGTGTTGCCTGGCATTCGACCGGTTCTTATCCTTACAAACGCCTGCTTGGCGGTGATGGTATGCAGATCGCTATCGATACGCGCGACAACAAAACGATATACACCGGTTTTCAATTCGGCTATTATTACAAAATCAATCGCTCGACACGTCAGAGCACTTCAGTAAAACCGCAACATGAATTGGGCGACCGCCCACCGCGTTTTAACTGGCAATCCCCGGTGCATCTTTCGTCACACAACCAGGATATTTTTTACATCGGCGCAGAAAAGCTATACCGTTCGATGCAAAATGGTGAAAATCTCATCGCCATCTCGGAAGACCTGACGCAGGGCGGCCTTCCTGGAAACGTACCCTATGGCACATTGACCAGTATTGACGAATCGCCGCTAAGATTCGGGTTGATTTATACCGGCAGTGATGATGGACTTGTCCACGTTACGCTGGATGGCGGTTTCTCCTGGCAACGCATTTCCGATGCGTTACCACAACACTTATGGGTGAGCCGGGTCGAAGCATCCCCGCATGAAGAGTCGGT
>QQUM01000433.1 GCA_008501545.1 Calditrichota bacterium | reverse complement strand
GCAGGATACCCCGCAGGAAGTTATCGATGCACACATGCGTAAGCGTGCAGAAAACAAATTCGGCCACGTCGATGCGCTGAAGTTTGTTCCTGAGGTCATGGGACTCGTTGCCAATATGCCTGAAATGGAGGGCCAAACCTTTATTCCTCAGGAAAAGCTTACGGACCTCAAAGTCGATGGAAATCGTGCTACGGGCAAAGTTGAGGGAGGATCCATTTCCTTTATAAAAGAAGGTGGCCGCTGGTATCTTAGTGGTGAAATTTTAAACTGAGTTTGGCTGTCGAGGATGCGGCTCGGCATCCTCGACAACTTTCAAAATAACCCAGGTTGCACTTCTCGACAAACCATTTCAAGGCTGTATCTATGCGAAAATTCATTTTAATGATTTTGTTGGTTTCACCTTCTATTGGTCACGCTTCTGTTATGAAATCGTACCGGTTAGTGTGGGATACCGGGAAAATAGCATCCTTTGGCTTCGGGTTGGGATATAACTTTTTCAACGTGTATCCCGCTGCCGAACAGCTCGATTCTCTCGGACAAAGGAATCATCCCATAAATAAAAACGTGTTCGGCCCAGTGATTGACGCAGAAGCTGGCATTACAGGATATGAATATTCCGCGGGCGTTAAATTCGGCAAATCTCAAAATCTTAATAGAAATACGTATTTAATCACTTTTTTTGCAGGGAGATCGCAAAACTTGATCGACCTCAAATCCAATCTCGAAAAAAATCACTTTGTGCTCGGAGTCAGACTAAATCGCAAATTCACTGAGTGGGCTATTAAATTCCACACTGATTTTGAGACAAATAGAATAATTACAATCCAATTTGGATTGGGAGAATAAAAGGAAAATCTGCTAACACAAACGAATAGGTGATATGATGAAAATAGCAATTATTTCAGATATTCATGGCAATATCCATGCTTTGGAAGCCGTGCTCGAAGACTTAAAAGCAAAAAATGTTGATACAATCATTGCCAACGGTGATTTGATTAACCGTGGGCCTGCCAGTTGTGAGGTGTTGTCTCGCATCAAAGAAGAAGCAGAAGTTGCCATCCTGGGAAACCACGATGATTTAATCCGGAAATGGGGATCACGGGATCCGGATTTACCCGAAACATGGTTCGATGATCCTATTTGGCAATCAACAGCAAATATTGCAGAATGCTTGACTGACAAAGGCTGGATCGAATACCTCAAGAATCTGCCAATGTCGCACACAATCGATATTGACGGGATGCCTAAAATTATCGTGAGTCACGGCAGTCCAAATCATTACAGTGAAGGATATGCTCACGATGTACCGGAAAAAACACTAAAGACTATTATTGAAGAACATCCTGCAGATATTTACATCAGTTCGTATACGCATGAACCATGGGAGCGCACAATAGAAGGAAAGGTTTTCTTAAATACCGGAGCTGTTGGCACACCCTTTAATGGTAATCCTCAAGCACAATACTTAGTACTCGAAAAAGATGGTAATGCCTGGGCGCATTCTTTCTGTAGTGTTGAATACGACAAAAAAGCTGCTCTTGATGCGTTTTATGAAAGCGGCTTCATTAATAAAGGTGGCCTTAGCGCAACGATTTTCCACGAAGAATTGCGCCGTTCGTCTCCATTATTTGATAATTTTAGGAAGTGGGCAGATACGCAAAGATTAGATACAACCTGGAATTCCTGGACATCGTTTAAACATGCTTTCCCGGAAAAATTCACGCTGCTTTGGTGCTGATATTTCCCAGTTACAATAAATACCATAATACTTGGGCTGGTGAATGAACCGCTAAAAAGAATCGATAAATTAGAAATCAGCATTTCCTGGCCCAATTGGAAAGAAACAGATTTTATCGCCCGGCACGTGCATAGCTATAATAAGCCGAACACGCTCCTTCCGACGAGACCATCGTCGCGCCAAGTGGTGTTTGCGGTGTGCACAGCGTGCCAAATTCCGGGCATTCATTTGGTTTTTTCAGCCCCTGCAAAATCAATCCACTGATGCATTCTTGTGGTTCATCAACTTGAATAGTGCCCATGCCGAAAATTTTTTCGGCATCGTGTTCAGCGTAGTCTTCATTCAAGCTAAAACCACTCATCGGAATTTCACCAATACCTCGCCATTTACGGTCTGTCACTGTGAAAACTTGTTTCAGTAATTGCTGCGCTGCCGGATTGCCTTCGTCGCGGGCGACACGGGAATAGGGATTCAGTACCTCAGCTTTTCCGCTCTCCAGGAGCTTAACCACTTGCAAAATGCCCTCGAGAATATCCAATGGTTCAAAGCCGGTGACGACAATAGGCACACCGAATTCCCTGGCGATTGGGATGTACTCGGCGATTCCCATAATTGTGCACACATGCCCGGCTGCAAGATAGCCCTGCACGCGGTTCTGTGGTGATGAGAGTAAAGCTCTCATCGCTGGTGGGACGAGAACGTGGGAAGCCAGGAGTGAAAAATTTTTTAAACCTTCGCGTTTTGCTTGAAAAGCTGCCATTGCGTTTAAGGGAGCTGTGGTTTCAAAGCCAACAGCGAAGAAGACAACTTTTTTGTCGGGATTTTTGCGGGCAATTTTTACAGCATCCAGTGGGGAGTAGACAATACGCACGTCGCCACCCTCGGATTTTACCATAAAC
>QQUM01000441.1 GCA_008501545.1 Calditrichota bacterium | reverse complement strand
GCGCATTTCCCAGGCGGTACGTCCATTATCTTTTTCTATCCAGGCATAATCGAACATTTCACCTCGATCACCTTCGCCGATTGCATAAATGCGCACTTCCGTATTTTTGTCCAGCTCGAAGCGAACTTGTTTGTGTGCATGATCGCGAACGCGCCAGATCTTCGCAATAACATTTTCATCGACCGGCATATCAATTTTTTCAACATCATGCCGACTGAGATTTTTATCTGCGATAAAAACAGTCAATCCCCAGGAACGGGCATCGTGCGGACGGGTGGCATTCCACTCGCCATAGGCATGGGTGCCATCCGTCTGATAACAGGCGATGTAATCACCAGCTTCCAATTCAATTACATCATCAAACATACGGTTTTTTCGTGCCCCACCTGCATGCTCGGTTTCGTCGTAGTGCATCTCCCAGATACGTTTGTGTGTTTTGGCATCCAGGATCCAACCAAAATCGAACATTTCACCTGCACGGCCTTCACCGACGGCATAGATACGAAACAAACCGGGTTTCTCAATACGAAAAGCCTGTTCGAGGTACTCGTTATCACGTACTTTCGACAGTGAAACAACTGTTTGCTGTTCAGCAACTTTGCTGTAATCAAACTTTTTAATAGCAGCCCTTTTACTCCGATCAGCGGGTCGGATTCGCATGCCCCAGGACAGCGGATCGAACGGTGGAGGTGAATTCCACTCTTCAGCAGAGTGAGAATCATCCGTCACGAAGATAGCTGCATAGCGACCTGCCGGTAAATTTATCGTTTCATTTACCGCACGATTTTTGCGTGCGCCGCCGGCTTCCTGACTATCCCAAAACTCCATTTGCCATACTTTTTTGCGGGAGTCTGCATTAATAATCCAGCCATAATCATAGCGACCATCTTCCCGCATTTCGCCATAGGCAGATATATCTATTTTTGTGTCACGAGTGAGTTCAAAACCCTGCTCGAGATAATCATCATCGCGATTGGCAAAAAGATGGACGATTTCCGCTTCGGCCCGTTTTTCCGCCATTCTGCGTAAATCATCTTTCGCAAGCGGCTCACCATCTCCAACCACAACAATTTTAAATTTTTCACATAAGCGATCGAAATTGTGATCATCCCAATCATCAAAATCAAAGCCTTTTATAATACCCATGATGAATTTACCCAATGAGTAATCTTCATCATAATCCCATTTATTAAAAGAACGGTAATAGGGGTAGGAAGAATAGTAGACTTCGTAGGAACCTTTCTCGAGGGTGATTTCATCATGTTGCAGATCAGGTTTGACATGACGGGAGCGGATACGTTCCGATTTCATTTCCCAGACCAACTCGCGGGAGTCCGCATTGATGATCCAGCCGTATCCAAATATAACGCTGTTTGAACGGGATTTCTGGTAAGCGCCGACAGCTGTTATCTCAACCTGCGTTTGCTGCGGCAGTGTAAAACCTTGCACCCGGACTTCCTGGGGATAAATATTATCAATTGATACAAGTTCTTTCTTTCCTGCGAAAACAAGTGTCGGTAAAAACAGTAAAAACAGGATGGAATTAAAGCGCTTCATCATTAAATCTCCCTTCTTTATGCATGCACTTAAATTTCAATTACCTGTCCTACGGTAGTGATTTGTTTTTGTTACAAGAGAAATTTCCGAATAAATTTGCATTATTTCGTATAAATAAAAATTTACTTGAATTTAAAATGAAATTCTCTATTTTAAACCTTCCTTCTTTGAAAAGAGAAATCAAGGCATAAAATTAACATGATAAAATCCATCATTAAAACCACGAAAACAACCATGATGACCACGACTTGTAAATGTCGTTTTCGAAAAGGTGGATTATAGCATTCAGCTGAACAGTTTTAGACTATAAAAGCCTTTCCGTTTTGGAAAGGCTTTTTTTTTGCACCAAAGCGCTTAATAAATTGGATTCATAAAATTCACAACCGGTCTTTCTCCCGATCCATCAGGGAATATCCCCTGCTCGATCGGAAAGAGCACAGAAAGGACAAAAAATGAAAAATAAAATAAAATGTGCCGTACTCGGTTCCACCGGCATGGTGGGACAGGTATTTTTACAAATGCTGGCCGAACATCCCTGGTTTAAACTGACCCGCGTCATCGCATCAGACAAACGGGAAGGGCAAAATTATGGCGGGTCAGCGACCTGGCTTTTGCCACAACCCCTTCCAAAATCGATTGCCGCGTTAAATTTTGCAAAATTTGATATCGAAGAATTAAAAAAGGCAGATGTGCAAATCGTGTTCAGTGCGCTCCCGGCGGACATCGCCAAGGGCGTGGAAGCTGAATTGCGTGACGCCGGCTTCTGGGTTTTTTCCAATGCCAGCGCTTACCGCTACGAAAACAACGTGCCGATTCTCATTCCGGAAGTGAATCTTCCATCACTCGCCCAAATCGAAAAACAGGGATTCCCGGAAAAAGGATTTATCATCACAAACTCCAATTGCACCACAGCAGGTCTCGCTGTTGCCCTGGCACCGCTGCGGCCGTTCGGCATCAGGAAAATGTTTGTTTCAACCTATCAGGCGATTTCCGGCGCCGGCTATCCCGGCTTGTCCGCACTGGATATCATGGAGAACGCCATTCCGCACATCAATGGCGAAGAAGGCAAAGTGATTCGTGAATGCCAGAAAATCCTTGAGATAGAAACTGAGATTTATCCAACCTGTGTGCGCATTCCGGTTAAATTCGGCCATTTGGAAGCACTGTGGCTTGAGTTTGAACAGAATGTCAACGAACAGGATATACTGCAAGCATGGAAAAATTTCCAGCTCGATGGCCCTGCCCTGCCGACTGCACCAAAAGTGCCTGTTCTCTATGGCGACGCAGTTGATTTTCCACAACCAAAACTGGCATGGCACGGCGAACCGGCCGGGATGCAGGTTTTTACCGGGAGATTACGCCGGCAAAACAACATGTTCGGTTTTCTTCTGCTGGCTAATAACATTGTGCGCGGCGCGGCCGGGGGTTCAATAATTAACGCTGAAGCATTCATCCGACAATACCAAGGGCACCTGTTATGAGTAAAAGAGTCATAAAAATTGGCGGGTCGAATCTGAAATCCAAAGACGACCTGAGTAAAATCATCGAAGTTGTGCGAGCATACAATGAACCACTTGTCATCGTCGTTTCTGCGTGGTATGGTTTGACGGACCGTCTGAAAGAAACGATTGCAAAAGCCACGGATGACCGGGCTGTGATTGAGGAGTTAAGTGACTATCTCACGACATTAAAACGCGATATTATTCACCAATACATCGATTTACCTAAAAAGCGGGAGCAGGCAGTAAATCAAATAAAAGTGCGGATCGATGAACTTGCCAAGTACCTAAAAGGCGTGCATTATCTTGGTGAAGCACCCGATTTCACCGAAGATATGGTCATGAGTTTCGGTGAACGGCTCTCTGCTTCATTAATCGTGTCTGTTCTCTCTGCTGCCGGAATCGCATGTGAAAAAGTTACACCGGAAGAAATGGGGCTCATCACTGACGGCCGTTTTGGGAATGCCCGCATCGATTTTGAGCGGGCTGTGCCATTGGTGAAAAAACGTCTCAACAACAATTTAACCAACGTGGTTCCCGGATTTTACGGCGTTTCCCGCGACAATGGCCGGGTTACACTCCTGGGCCGTGGAGGCAGCGATTACACTGCTGCTGCCATCGCCCGCTGCATCAACGCACCCTCCCTGGATACCTGGAAGGACGTGAGTGGCTTCCTGAGCGCCGACCCGCGCATTATCGAAAATCCTCGCCTGCTTAAACACCTGACTTACAGGGAAGCAGCTGAACTATCCTATTTCGGAGCAAAAATTTTGCACCCGATGACCGTCGAACCACTCGTTGAAAAAAACATCCCGGTCCGCATATTCAGTATAAATGAAATCTGCAGTGTGAATGATGCCCCGTCCATTATCCGGAATGATCCCGAAGAAGCGACAGGCCAGCTAAAAAGCGTGACCTACACAAATGATATCGCTTTGCTAAAAATGTCGGGACCCGGTATTGGTATCAACCCGGGCATAATTAATAAAATAACGTTGGCCTTCAATGACGCGGATATCAATATTAAATCGATTTTTACTTCGCAGACGTCGATAAATTTTATGCTGGCCAAAGAAAATCTGCAGCAAGGTGAGCAACTGGTAACGTCATTGGGCCTTCCCAGCATACAGCAAATTACGATTGTTGACGATATCTCACTCGTAGCCCTTGTAGGTGAGGGCGTTACCGAAGATCAGCACATAAACAACCGGGTTTTGCAAGCTTTTATAAGTCGTGACATTGCTCTCCGGCTGGTTTCCATTGGCGCATCATCTGCTGCTGCATATTTTATTGTAGAAACTGCGGACTGCGAACCGGCAATACAGGCAATTCACAGTGATATTCTGGCGGATGATACAACAACGAATGGGGCTGTGAAACGCGGCGCAGTTTTGCAAATGGTGTAATAATCTGCAATCATTTGCTACTTCAAGCTATCCGAACAGTGCAGCATACACAATTGAATAAAACCACCAGGATACGCTGATTGCGTTGAAGAAATTGCTTTATGAGCTTGTGCGGACCTCACGGGAAAATCTCCATGGCACAAAAGGAACAATGTGATGCCTGAGACAACGAACTACGGGCGAAACCGACGGCGAGGGCCAGACAAGCTCATAAAAGCAATCCATTGGCTGGCAATTTTCGGCTGGATTAACTTCATAATTTCCCTTGTACTTTTTGATAAGGCGAAACCGGATTTCGAAACATTTTTTGATCGATTATTCCACATCGAAATGCGCACTTATTGGAACGAATCCCTTGCCTTTTTGTCTTTTTCGTGGTTTATTCTCTGCATAATTCTCAGCATAACCGGTCTCATCATCAATAAAAAGCGGCATCGCCGAAAAACTGACGAATACCGGTGGAATTTGATCGTTCTTGCAATTATCTCACTTATCGGTGCTGCATCTTACCTCTATGCGCTTGGTTGACATAAATGCGACACTTTTTTGAGTGGATGGAACAGGCATGATCGTATGCATTCATTTTCTAACGTGTCGCTATTTGCATGAACCAAAATTCTCTTAGCCAAAAAGAAATCTTTAAATTCTGGTCACCCCTGTTGCTTACCTGGTTGATGATGGCCTTTGAAGGGCCGTTTTTAACTGCAATAATCGCCCGCCTCACCGATTCGACCTTCAATCTCGCTGCGTACGGTGTCGCTTATTCTTTCGCTCTGATTATTGAAGCACCGGTAATTATGATCATGACGGCTTCGACCGCGTTGATAGAAGACGCACATACATTTAACAGACTTCGCAATTTTACTTACTCACTGAATATCCTGATCACCGTGGCTATGGCGCTGCTACTCGTGCCGGCCATTTTTAATTTTATCATGATGGACTTAATCGGGCTTGAGCTAAAAGTCACCCGGCTGACACATATTGCTTTGCTTATTCTGCTCCCGTGGCCGGGTGCAATTGGCTACCGGCGGTTTTATCAGGGGATTCTCATTCGCAGCCACCAAACCCGTAAAGTTGCCTATGGCACGGTTATTCGCGTAACAAGCATGACACTTACGGCCGTTGTCTTGTATGCATTCAGCAGTTTTCAGGGTGCCTATGTCGGTGCTTTTGCACTCAGTGTCGGCGTTGTTTTGGAAGCACTGACAGCACGGATCATGGCACACAGTGCAACACAAAATATCCGTAACAAATCGACGAAAATCAGCACGCAATCACTCACCTACCGCAGAATTACAGCATTTTACTACCCACTCGCTTTGACTTCATTTTTAGGATTGGGTGTGCATCCACTGGTTACATTTTTTGTTGGACAAAGCAGGAATTCGCTGGAATCGCTGGCGGTATTGCCCGTAGTCAACGCAATTGTCTTTGTTTTCCGCGCCTTCGGTTTATCCTTCCAGGAAGTTGGTGTGACCTATTTAAAAATGCAGGAACCGCAGAAACGAGCCATTGCAAAATTCGCCAGAAATCTTGCTATATCAGCATCGACCGGCCTGCTGATTATCGCTTCGCCGCCAGCATTTTCCTGGTGGTATGAGACAGTCTCGGGTTTGTCCCCGGAATTAGCTGCATTCGCCCGCATTCCGACACTTGTACTCATTCTGCTGCCCGGTCTATCGGTTATACTTTCCTGGCAGCGATCCATTCTCGTTGCAACACAACACACAAAACCGATTACAATGGCAACACTTATTGAAGTGTGTACGATCGCGGTGGTATTGTTCGTTCTTGTGAACTCATTTGATTTGGTCGGTGCCACTGCGGCAGCAACAGCATTTTTAACCGGAAGAATTCTGGCAAATTCATACATGTTAAAACCAGTCTCTTTGCAATCTGAGAAATAATAAGATTGTAAGGATCCGCTCAAGGAAGAACAACTGTAAAAAATTGTCATTCATGGTTTATGCATTCGTTTTCCTTTGTTTTTTTTAAATATTATCGCCTTTATAATTAAGCTTTTATAAACCATCTACAGGCATGAGGACAAACGATTTCATTATGTATCAATTCACCTCGCACACTGCCAACTCAAAAAAATTATCACAGGAGTAAAATAAAAATGTCTTCTAAGCGAAGATTAAAAATGGGTCTGATTGGCGGTGGTCCAGGCGCTTTTATCGGCGATGTACACCGCAAAGCAGCTTTTCTCGATGGCAATATCGAATTTGTGGCCGGCGCATTCAGCAGCAATCCGGAAAGATCACGTCTGGCGGGACAAATTTACGGTATCGATCCCGAAAGAACCTATGATTCCTGGGAAATCATGATCGAGAAAGAGCTGCAATTACCACCCGAAGAGCGCATTGACTTTGCAGCAATTACCACCCCGAACAACTCCCACTTCCCTATCGCCGCGGCATTTCTCGATGCCGGATTTCATGTTATGTGCGAAAAACCCATGACCTTCACTCACGCCGAAGCACTGCAACTCCAGAAAATTGTTGATGAATCTGGCCTCGTTTTTGGATTAATGCACAATTATCCAGGCTACCCAATGGTAAAGCTCGGACGCGACATGATTTCAGCAGGTGACCTTGGAAAAATCCGTAAGGTGGTTGTGCAGTACAAACAGGACTGGCTTGCCACTGCACTTGAAAAAGAAGAGCAAAAACAAGCGGTCTGGCGCAGCGATCCAAAACAGTCCGGCGCCGGCGGTGCGCTCGGTGATATCGGAACCCACGCTGCCAACCTTGTCGAATATATGACCGGCCTGGAAATCACCCACGTCTGTACTGATCTCACCACCTTTGTCGAAGGCCGCATCCTTGATGATGATGTCAATTGCATGCTGCGACTGGAAAAAGGTGCAAAAGGCATCCTGCATGTCAGCCAAATTGCAGTTGGCGAAGAAAACCATCTTGCCATCTGGATTTATGGTGAGAAGAAAAGCGTGCACTGGAATCAGGAAAATCCAAACTATTTGCATGTGGGTGTTCTCGGACAGGGAGAAGAAGTCTGGAAGCGCGGCACAGGCTATGTTGGTGAAAAAAGCGCTGCGGCGGCCCATGCAACACGCATTCCCCCCGGTCATCCGGAAGGCTTTTTTGAAGCCTTTGCCAACCACTACTGTAACTTCGCCGATACCATTCGGGCCAAATTGAATGGAGAACAACCTTCTGAATTGATTTCCGATTTTCCACAAGTGCATGAAGGTGTACGCGGTATGCTGTTCATCGAAAAAGTGATTGAGAACAGCAACGGCACAGAAAAATGGACAAAAATGCAATAAACAACACTCAATATCCAATATTCAATGTCCAATTGATTTAAATTTGGAAATTGGTTATTGAGTGTTGAATATTGATTATTGAATTATTTTTCATTAACAGTGAGGACAAAAAATGGCACGCCCAGTTACTCTTTGCACTGCGCAATGGGCAGATCTTCCGGTAAAAGAAATGGCTGAGAAAGCCGCAAAATGGGGCTACGATGGTCTCGAATTAGCATGCTGGGGCGATCATTTTGACGTCGATCGTGGTGCGACAGATTTGGATTATTGCAAGCAGCAGAAAGATATCCTCGCCAGGAATGGTTTGCAAATTTTCTCTATAAGCCATCACCTGGCCGGGCAACTGGTTTGCGACCCCAACACCGACAGTCGAAGTGATGGTTTCGCACCGGCAAACTGCGCCGGCGATGCGGAGAAAAAACGTGCATGGGCTGTTGAAACAATGAAAAATGCTGCACGATCGGCTAAAAACATGGGTTTAAATGTCGTAAATGGCTTTACCGGCTCATCGATTTGGCATCTGCTTTACAGTTTCCCGCCAGTTCCCGACAAGATGATCGATGACGGCTTTCGGTATTTCGCCGACATGTGGAATCCCATTCTCGATGTTTTCGATGAATGCGGTGTAAAATTCGCACTTGAAGTCCATCCGACTGAAATCGCATTCGATATCGTCACAGCAAAACGTGCCGTTGAAGCCGTTGACGGACGCGAGGCATTTGGCTTCAATTTTGATCCCAGTCATCTTCTCTGGCAAATGGTCGACCCGGTTATGTTTCTTTACGAATTTAAAGATCGCATCTACCATGTTCACATGAAAGATGCGGCCTTGCAACTCAATGGCTACAGCGGTATTCTCGCCAGTCACCTCAATTTTGGGCATGCACAGCGTGGTTGGGATTTCCGCAGCCTGGGTCACGGGGATGTGGATTTTGAAGAAATAATTCGTGCCCTGAACCACATCGGGTACAACGGACCACTTTCAGTGGAATGGGAAGACTGCGGTATGGAGCGCAAATATGGCGCCGAAGAAGCCTGTGAATTTGTTAACAGTATCAATTTCTCTCCGTCCACAGTCGCATTTGATGCAGCTTTTGATGAGAAGTAGATAAAAACTCATCTCGAAACCGGATCTGCACTGTTTTATTTCTGAACGCGAATCATTTTGAGGAAGAGCGATGAAGAAAAAAAAGATCGACCGCCGTACTTTTCTTAAAAATGCTGCTGCAATTTCCATGGGAGCTGCGGCATTCCCATCTATTCTCCCCTCCCGAATTTTTGCAAAAGCCGGCCTTGTTGCGCCAAATGATAAAATTACGATCGGTTGTATCGGTGTTGGTGGTATGGGAACGAGCAACATGCGCTCCTTCTTGGAGCTGTCGGGAGCACGTGTCGTTGCCGTATGCGACGTCGACCGGCACCACGCAGAAAATGCACAAAACCTTGTGAATCAAAGATATGCCTCGAAAGACTGCACCATTCATAAAGATTACCGCGAAGTGCTGGCTCGCAAAGATATCGACGCTGTCATGATAGCCACTCCCGATCATTGGCATGCGATTATCGCCAGTGCTGCTGCACGGACAGGAAAAGATATTTATTGCGAAAAACCACTCGCCTACACCATCCGGGAGGGCCGCGCAATCGTCGATACAGTCCAGCGTTACGGCGTTGTCTGGCAAACCGGCAGTTGGCAGCGTTCACAAAGCCACTTCCGTTTTGCCTGTGAACTTGTCCGCAATGGCCGAATTGGTGAGGTTCACACCGTTCGTGTCGGCTTGCCGTGGGGCAATTCCATTCGCAAAGGCTCGACACAACCTGCCCCGGTTCCTGAACATTTTGATTACGACATGTGGTTGGGGCCCGCGCCTTACGTGCCGTACAATCCAACCCGCTGTCACTGGAACTTCCGCTGGATCAGTGACTATTCCGGTGGCCAGCTCACCGACTGGGCCGGACACCACATCGACATTGCGCACTGGGGCATGAACACGGAACGCAGCGCTGCAGCAGAAATCGAAGGCTATGCAAAATACCCTCCAGCACTTGACGGCCAGTTTGATACACCAACCGACTATTATTTCGAAGCCAAATACGCTGAAGGTTTTACAATGATCGTAGCCGATCAACGCAAGCAGGAAAAAGGCATGGGTGTGCATTTTATTGGAAATGAAGGCTGGATTCATGTCAATCGCGGTGGCCATCTTCGTGCCAGCAACGACACCATTATCCGGACGCCGCTTTCCGCGCAGGATATTCACCTTTATCAAAGTACAGATCACCATCAAAATTTTCTCGATTGTGTTCGTTCACGCAAGAAAACCATCACGCCGGTTGAGGTCGCACACCATTCCGTCATGACCGGCCATCTTGGTAAAATTGCCATGTTGTTGGGACGAAAAATACACTTCGATGTACAAAAAGAACGTTTCATCAACGATGAAGAAGCGAACCGCATGCTCTGGCGGCCGATGCGAGGGGCGTGGACGATTTAAAATACGGATAAATAAATGCAGATAAATCGTGATGATCGATCAGAGGATATCCCCTGATCGATCATCACGATTATGAGGAGGAAGAAAATGGAAAAGAAAAATATATCCCGAAGAAATTTTATTGCAACCACACTTGCAGCCGCAACAGCAACAGCCACGGCATCCACTGCTTCGGCAACAGCCATATTACCTTCCCCACTTCTACAAGCCAGCAAGGGAAAATTCAAACTCAAATTCGCTCCTCACTTCGGTATGTTTAAAAATCATGCTGGCGAAGATTTAATCGATCAGCTTAAATTTATGGCTGATGAAGGATTTACCGCTTTTGAAGACAATGGAATGAAAAACCGCTCAGTGGAAACACAGCAAAAGATTGCCAAAGAGCTTGCGAAAAGTGAAAT
>QQUM01000094.1 GCA_008501545.1 Calditrichota bacterium | reverse complement strand
TGACCGTTCAAGTTTTAGCTCCGTTGGTTCACCATTTCTTTCACGAATCAAACCGGATGTGATGGCCCTGGGGACGACTGTCACGGTGGTGCAACCGAATTCAACAGGATATGAAACCAATAATGGTACATCTTTTTCAGCGCCGCTTGTTGCAGGTGTTGTGGCACAAATGCTGAGCGTGCACCCTGATCTTACGCCACAACAAGTCATGGAAGCGCTGCACAATACTGCATCTCAATCACAAAGTCCCGATTCACTCTTTGGTTGGGGTATCGTTGATGCTGAGCGAGCAGTGACATACTGGGGACCTGCCTTTGGCCAGATTTTCCATGTTGAATTACTGGGAAATGGTCAGGCCAGCCTGTCGGTCGGATTTCTGGGAGGAACAGAAATGGATACAACCAGCCTGAGAATTCACTGGAAAATGCAATCTGATCCGCAGTTTAACCATGATGTTTTGGCCCCGGCCGGGATGGCGCAGTACGAATCACCTTCCTTGCCACTTTCTGAAGAAGAACTTGTGGTGTTTTATTTCACAGTACAGAATTATGCCGGTGAGGAAATTATTTATCCAGCTACCGCTCCCGATGAGATTTTTGGACTCGATCATCGGGGATGGATTGAAGGCTATGATGAATTGCAATTGTTGCCAGCCAACAAGACAAACACGCATTTCTTATATAATCCATTCCCAAATCCATTTTATCCCGCTGAACATGGAGAAATCCGAATTGCCTTTAATCTGCTCTCTGAGGCATACGTCGATGTGACAGCATATGATATGCTCGGCAGGGAAGTCGCTGTGCTTGTGCGAAATACACAGTTTGCACCAGGCCCACGCGCTTATGACTGGAATGGCAGGAATACGAATGGGGAGCTTATTGCGAGTGGTGTTTACTTTTTAGTTGCAAAATTTCGCCAATTGGATGGAAAAGAGGTAATTAAAAAAAGAAAAATGCTGCTCATAAAATAGTAGACAAGGAATATGACTTCACCGGTAATAGGACTCGCCCTCGGCGGCGGTGGAGCCCGGGGAATGGCTCACATTGGCGTACTCAACGTTCTTGAAAGACATAATATCCCGATTCACTGCATTGCTGGCACGAGCATTGGCGCGCTGGTTGGAGCCGGCTATTCTCTGCACCCTGATGCTGCTCAACTTCACACCCGGATAACCGAATTTATCCATAGTCCAAAGTTTCAAAAGGCTGGTTTGTCACGCTTCACGCGTAAGGAACCTGCTGAGAATTTTTTTGGGCAGGTTGCGAAGTACGTAAAGCAGCGTATTGTGATTAACCTGGCACACAGCAAATTATCTGTTGTGAGTAGTGAGCGCTTATATAAAATCATTAGTTTTACACTGGAAAATCGCAATATTGAGCAAACAGAAATTCCACTTGCCATTGTTGCAAGTGACCTTTTTTCTGGTGAGGCGAAAACATTTACCAGGGGAAGTATTCGCAAAGCTGTTCTGGCAAGCGCATCAATTCCCGGTTTTCTCCCACCAGTGACCTACAATGGCCATTACCTGGTCGACGGCGCTGTCACGGAGCCGATTCCTGTAAGAGCTGCTCATGAACTGGGTGCAAATATTATCATTGCTGTCGATGTCGGACAGGATGTTCTGGCAACACAACATGCCACGAAAAATATCGTTGACCTTATGTTTCGAACCACATCTATCACCGCAGGGAATCTCCGGAACCTGCTATTGGAAAAGGCAGATTTTGTCATACGCCCTGATGTTGGAGACATTCACTGGGCTGACTTTTCACAATTTGACCGACTTGTGGAATTAGGTGAGCAGGCCTGTGAGCGAGTCGTAGCCAGGATTACTGAAGCTTACAAACAACGGCGATCTCTCGTCTACAGATTAACCCATCGAGAAAACCAAAGTTGATTGCTAGAAGGTCATATAGCCATACAATGCGTATTCTAGGAGCTGTTTGCAGTAATAATAAAATTTAATGTTTTTTATTTGGAAGAAATGCTAAGGTTTTAAAAAATTATAAGATAATTAAATTAAAAAACTATTGCTTCTTGACTACGAGCACTATATTTTATTATAGTAACATTCTAACGATTAATAATGCTCTGATTGTGCTGGAGATACGAGTGTGAATCTCTCCGAATTTATGAAAGAAGAACTCATCTTTCTAAATGTTCATGTGAAGGACAAGGAAGACTTGTTTAAGCATATTGTCGATAGTATGGCCGAATACAGATTGATTGAAGAACCGGCCAGTTTTCTTGAGGAGCTTATGCAACGGGAGAACAAGGCCTCAACCTTCATTGGCCGTGGTATCGCCCTACCACATACCAGAACGCTTTACGTTGAAAGTCCAATTATCGCCTTCGCCCGATTAGATAATCCCATCTCTTTCAGCCAAAATCCTCAAGATGCCGTTCGGCTTGTTTTTCTCATGGGTACACCAAAATCTGATCCAAATACCTACCTGAAAATTTTAGCAGATTTATGTGCTCAATTAAGGGATAATGACTTTCGAGATCAACTGATGAATGTTGAAGAACGGAAGCAAGTATTGCGAATGCTGGCTAACTGATTTGTATCAAATGGTCTAATTCAACTAGCGACCACTGCTTTTTATACCCCAATCAAATTAATTTGAAGGGAGGCGACA
>QQUM01000203.1 GCA_008501545.1 Calditrichota bacterium | reverse complement strand
TGCGATTTTAAGGTTAATTTAATTTTTTCCCCTGCGAATGCTGTTGCAAATGTTAGAAAAGTCAGTAGAATCACAATGCCTGCGCGATTCCGGTGCCGATTCGCTTTCATAGCACTACCCTGTTTTTTTTATCTGCGTAAATTGCTTGCGATGTTCAACATATCTTCGGAAGTCCGAATTGCCTTTGAATTAATCTCATACGCCCGCTGTGCGATGATCATATTGATCATTTCCTCAACGACCTGCACATTGGACATTTCGAGGTTCCCCTGGCGAACAGTGCCAAAATTTTCAGCACCCGGACTGCCGATGATTGGTTCCCCTGCAGCTTCAGTGGCTTTATAGAGGTTTGCACACAGATTTTCCAATCCTGCCGGATTGATAAAACGCGCAAATTCAATGCGGCCTATTTCGATGGCTTCCGTTTCTCCTGCGGTCAAAACAGAAATTACCCCATCTTTGGCAATACGAACGCTTTGAGTATCTGCCGGCAGTGTTGCTTCCGGCTCGAGAACCAGTCCATCAGAATTGATGATGCGTCCATCGGCTGCCAACTTGAAGGAACCATCGCGTGTGTAGGCGATTGTCCCATCATTACGCAAAAGTTGGAAAAAACCATTTCCATCGATGGCGAGATCGAGCGGATTTTCAGTAACGTTGATATCCCCTTGGGAAAAACTTTTTTGCACACTTACTGCTGCGGTACCGTGGCCAATTTGAATTTCCGTTGGCGTGTTGACACCCTGAATATTGGCCACACCGATCGCACGCCGGTTCTGATACAGCAAGTCCTGAAACTCAATTTTTGCTTTCTTATAACCGGTTGTGTTTACATTAGCAAGATTATTGGATATGGTATCAATTTGCATTTCCTGCGCGAACATACCTGTTGCCGCGGTTCTCAGTGCTCGAATCATGTTCTGGTTCCTTTCGTCAGGAGTCGGTTCCGGATTAGATGCGTCCCAAGTCATTCACCGCTTTTTGCAGTGTCGAGTCTTGTGTCTGTATCGATTTCTGATTTTCATTATAATCCCTGGAGATCATGATCAAATTGACCATTTCTTCCAATGGATTTACATTTGATTCTTCAAGAGCGCCTTGTTTTATGGTCGTGTCGATAATTTGTGGATCCTGCACTTCAGCAGGTTTTGAGAATAAATTATACCCGGCTTTGTCTAAAGTCCGGGGATCGGCAAAATCGACTACAAGCATTTTGCCAACGATCGCGTCATCCGACTGAATAGTCCCATCTTTATTTACGACAATGTCGTTTTCCGGCAGAATAATTGGTCCATCCTGTCCCATAACCTGAAAACCATTCTCGGTCAGCAGAGCGCCTTCATCGCTGAGTTTAAAGTGGCCATTCCGTGTATAGAACTGCCGGTTGCCGTATTCCGCAACAAAGAAACCGTCCCCTTCCAGTGCAAAATCCAGTGGATTATCGGTTTGCTTGAACTGTCCGCCGGAATAATCCGTCTCGATGTATTCAATGCCCAGAAAATTGGGATAATTGTTCACCATTGTAGCAGCATCAAGAATGTTGTGGAAGGCAATGCGGTCGCGTTTATACCCCACCGTGTTTAAGTTCGCCAAATTATTGGTGACGACTTCCTGCTCCGTGCGGCGAGCCATCATACTAGATGCAGATGTGAATAAGCCTCGAATCATGTAAACCTCGGTGTCGGTGTCAGTGTCAGTGTCAGTGTCAAAATTCAGGTCCTATGTGAACTCAGTTGCTCAACTGCAAGGGATATGCCAACGATTTCTCACAAAGAAAAAACAGCCATAAATTAATAATATTACTATATTTGTAAAACAATACAGCGAATCGGGATTCAAAAAATTAACAGGGAAATTTTTGCAGGCGGGAGGATGGAATTGCCGGAATCAATATCCAACATGCAACACACAATATTTAATTTACAATGCCATGAGCTGACTGTCTCCCAAGTTTCCCGCTGAATTGCAAATGGACATTCCGCTCGGCTTAAGTCAAGGGGAAATTTGGATATTGGCATTGGATATTGAGTGTTGAAAATCGATTATTGCGATCGTTCGATATCGATGATCATTTCATCTTTATAATACATTTTAAAGATAGGCTTTGAGATATTGCTCATTTTATAGACTTTCTCCCGAATGATTTCTGCGCTTTCCTGAATGCATGCCAATTTTTCCTGTGTTTCCCTGGGTAAATGTGAAGCGTCGGAAATGAGCATACTTAAATTCCCTAAAATCGGTGTCAGCGGATTGTTAATTTCATGATTAACCGTCGCCATCGCCTGAACAATGCCCTTGATCTTTTCCTTTTCATTTTTTTCTGCTTCCAGTTTGCGCAGATTTATCAGATCGTGAGCAATGCAAAGCAGCCCGACGATTTCACCATGATCTCTCCGTAAGTGGGATAAAGTGACTTCAACCGGAATTTCAACTGCTGTTTCATCCTGCAAAACGGTTTCTTTTTTTACAAATTCGTCTTCCGTATCACCACGCATAAACGCAAAGACTTCATCCTTGCTCAACTGCAAAACTTCCCATATCGACTGCCCCTTAACGTGCCCAAGCTCCATTTTCGTAAATGTACTCGTGCCCTTGCTGAAATAGGTAATCGCGCCAAGATTGTCCGTCGTCAGCAGCAATCCC
>QQUM01000382.1 GCA_008501545.1 Calditrichota bacterium | reverse complement strand
AAGCCAAGCCAGACCACAAATACAATGTATATTGCAATAATTCCCAAATCAACAGGATGTAAACTGAATTCTGGCATATTATCTTTCCAGATTTAGGTGAATTTAAATTTATAAAGCATGTCGTGTATAATTTATATCTATGTTATCAAATCAGAGTTTATTTCCATGATAATCGGACCGGAATTTCACCTCTCTCCCACGGATTCCGGCTTCGTTCACTTGCGGCTCAAAAATCTTAATCGGATTCTGCTTATAAACTACACACGACAATATTTTTAAAACATGAATTAGAAACTATAGCCTAAACTCAAGCTGAGTGAACGGCCAAGAATAGGACGCGCCCGCACATAATTAACCTGGTTATCAGTAATTGCGCCTTCTTCAGATTCTGTAATACCGATTGCATCTAACAGATTATTACCGTTAACCGAAGCATACAATTTTTCTGTAACCTGATAACGGAAAAAGGCATTGATAAACATGTATGCAGGCATGACTAATTCATTGCTGTCCTGTGCGTATGCTTTTGTTTGACCAATGATGCTCAGACCAACACTGTGTTCACCTATCGCATAGGAAGGCACGAGGCTGTACATGACAGTCGGTTGACGACGCGGTGTATTTCCCTCGTTTGCGCCGGAAGTTATCTCTGCCTTGGTAAATGTTAAACCACCACGAAGATCGACTACACCAAGGTTATAAGCGCCTTCAACTTCAACACCAATTGCTTTGTAATCATTTTCAATGATCTTTTGTGTAGTTGCTTCAAATCCACCCTCTTCTGTCGTATTCGCCATAAAACCGGTAACGAAAAGACCACCCTTAGTGAATAAATGCTTATAGCCAAATTCAGCCTGATCGATCATATCCTTTGCATTCAATGTCGTACCACCAGTGTAGGGTAAACCAGCAAAAAGCAAGCGATCCGCTTTCGCGGCACCGCCGCGGCTATACCGTGCAAAGACTGCCTGATCTTCATTTAACTGATAGTTACCTCCAAGTGAGAATGATACATAATCCCATGTATAATCAACAGGAGTTGCATTGGCATTATCGATTGAGGAAACGCTTTGCTCATTCGGTGTAATTACACCATCATTATTTACATCGTATTCAGTTTGAACGGTGCTGGCAAAATGGCCGTTTGCCTGACCATTATCGAGGCGGACACTCAAATCGACATTCAATACATCACTCATTTCCATAGCTGCACTAAAATAAGGTGCCATGGTACGATAGGTAACATCATAATTACGCTGGCAGCAATTGCCCCAGGCCGGTACGCCGTAGGCATAGAGACCGTTTTGGCTAAATTTTGTGCCGTCAGATGCGTAAACATCCAGCATTTTAGCATCTTCACCTTTTACTTCAGTAAGATAGGAATTCCACAACCAGGACATGGAAATAGCTTGTTGCGAAACATAGAGTCCAGCAGCAGCATTCATTTTTCCGAAATCTTTTGAAATTCTCACATCGTTGATCAGATTATTGAAATTATTTAATTCTGTATCAAACATATGAATCCGCAATGCGAGGTTACTACTATTAAAAGCTGATCCGTCTGCGTACCGCAGTGAAGCACCTGCTCCGGCAATGGATTCGGCCAGGCCTTGTGCTGAGCCGACTTCTGCTGGGAATGGAGAAATAAAACGACCCGAGTTTAAAGCTAACCGCGCACGATTTTCAAGTTGAAATCCATTGCCAAGCTCACGGGAGAATTCGAATCCAAGAGCGCTGGACACAGGGTGCATACCATCTGCAACATCGGCACGTCTTGGTGCACCATCTACACCGAGTCCTAAATTCTGCAGCATATACGGGCTATGCATCGTACCGGATGTGGCTTCATAGCCATCTATTGAATCCCACTCTGGCGAGTCGTTTGTTCCTTCAACTTTCAATGGCATCGGCATATAAGCAATAGCACGATCATTCAAGTATTTAAAATAAACACGACCGTAACCACCATTAAAAGTTTTTGTCATGTTCATCTTGAGTTGACCACCATAATTGGCTGTGTATCCAGCGGTGCGTGGTCCCTCACCTTGACGGAAAAAACCACCGATATGAAAGCTCAGGTTTTCACCAAGTGGTGAACCATACTCAAAATCTGTTCGGCTGCTACTGTAATCCAATCCCATTGTTGTGCTTACGCTACCACCTTCAATTGAACCTGTTTTGCTGATAAAGTTAATGATTCCAGCAGGCGAGTTACTTGCCAGCGTCGAAGCAGAACCACCACGGATTGCTTCAATACGTTCCAGATTATTATCAGCACGTAGAAAAATATCAGCGGTTGCAAAGGCGATGTCGCCAAACTGGAAGACAGGCAAACCATCTTCTTGCAATTGCAGATATTTTGAACCACCAGCAGAAATTGGCACGCCGCGAACGGTAATATTCGTGTTTCCATCACCACCGGAAGCTTCTGATCGGATACCTGGAATGGAACGGAAAATTTCAGCAGTCGTTCTTGGTGCTGATTTCTCAGCTTCGCGCATATCCATCGTGGAAATAGAAAAACTGGATTCAATTTTTGATACTGGGTTAACAACACCAGTAACGATGACTTCACTCAAACCCAAAACGTCCATTTGGAGCGTAAAATTGGCTTTGCCAGATGCCGCAGCTGAAACAGTCACTTCCTGTTCA
>QQUM01000663.1 GCA_008501545.1 Calditrichota bacterium | reverse complement strand
AAGTCAGTGCACGTGAAGATAAGGTAAACGCCTTATTAGGGCAAGCTGAACGGTACATTGCTGAACAAAAATTTATAAAAGCCGACTTGTGCTATATCGAAATTCTTGAGATTGACAAAAACAACAGCATCGCGAAGGAAGGCCTTGAGCATATCCGTGAGGCAGTCGATTACAATGTGCTGAAAATCGCAATTCTTGGAAAGAGTGCCTTTGATGGCGGGAACTACAAAGCAGCAGAGCGTGCTTTTTTTGCAATCCAGCAAGTGCGTCCGGAAAACGCTGAAGCAAAACTCTATTTGCGAAAAATCCGGGATTATTACTATGGTGAAGCGGAAAAGTTGTTTTTACGTGGACTTGGTTATTATAATCAAAAAAATTATATGATGGCGGTGAAGTCGTTTGAAGAAGCATTATCACATTCTGATGACCATGCGGAATCTGTAAAATATCTGGAAAACGCCCGCTCCAAACTTTCCTGGCAACAAAATGAATCGAAACGAATTTTAGCGCAGGCACGTCAGTTTGTCCGTAATGATGATTTTAAAAAAGCGAGCGAATTATACCAGAAAATAGTGGAACTTGATCCACAGAATATAGTTGCAAAAAAAGAGCTCCGCGCACTTAAGCCAAAGTTAAAAAGAGATATCGATCGTCTGATCATTCGTGGCAAATCGGCTTTTGCTAATGAAGATTATGATACGGCCCGGCGCCATTTTGAAAAAGCCTATACTCTTGATCAATCTCTGGATGCAAAAAATTATCTTACAAGAATCGTTGAAATTCGACAGGAACGTGTAAATAATAATTTTGAGAAAGCAGAGGAGGCATTTGCATCGAAGGACTGGAATTTGGCAATAAAATTGTATGATGCTGTGCTGGAGGAAGAGAATGATCATAAAAATGCCCGCCAAAAAAGGCAGCAGGCTTACCAAAACAGTGATTTTGACGAACTCCTAAAAAGCGCAGATAGTAAGATAGAAAACAGGAATTATCTTGAAGCCTATGAGCTCTATTCTGCTTTACTTGAACGCAACATGGACGACACGTATGTCAGGGCACAATTGGATACATGTCGTTTATATCTGGATGAAGAAGTGGAACACAGATTTAATTCAGGAATCAGTTTTTTTGCTGGCGAAGATTATGAAAATGCGATTGAGGAATGGAATGCAGCATTACAAATTAATCCGGATCACGCAAAATCAAAGGAATACAAGAAAAAAGCCGAGCAACGCCTGAAGGCTTTGAACCGGTTGCAAAGCAAGTGAGAGTGAAAATGCAAAAATTCAGATTGTCTATGCGAATTCTCGTATTGATAAACATGGTTGGTTTAACCTCCTGCGCCTACTACAATACTTACTACAACACAGAAAAGTATTTCAATGAGGCCGTCAAAAAAATGGAAGAACAGGAAGACCCGCAAAGACGCGCCTCAGCCGTACGGAATGATTTTGATAAGACGGTCAAGCAGGCAAGTAAGGTCTTGCAATTCTACCCGGAATCAAAATACATCGATGATGCGCTGCTGATTATCGGACGTAGCTTCTACTATATGGAAGATTACCACAAGGCCGAGCGTAAATTCGAAGAATTAATGGAAAATTTCCCCGAGAGCGAATTTGTTCCTGTAACCAAACTGTGGCTGGCAAAAACACACTTGCAATTAAACCAGTTCGATCAAACAGAAATAGAACTCAAACTTATCATCGAGAAGGAAAAGAAGAAAGACCTGCGATCGGAAGCGCGTTTCTGGCTGGCAGAAAGCTACTTTGCCCAGGAAAAATTTGCCAGGGCTGCCGAGTCGTATAAAGAGGCGGCCAAAGATTTAAAAAACAGAAATTTGAAGTTAAAAGCATTCTGGCAACTTGGTGAAATCAACAAACAGCAAGGCAATGATGTTGCAGCGGCGGATTATTTTCAAGCAGCAAGCAAAGAGACAAAAAATCAGGATGAGAAATTCCGCGCCATGCTGGAATATGGCAAGGCATACAGCAATGCGAAGGAATTCAAAAAAGCCACGCGGATCTTTCTCAATCTCATTGATAAATTCTATACTTACAAAGAAGTAGGATTGGCCAAGCTGGAATTGGGCCGCACACTGGAAATGAATGGCAAACAAGATGAGGCATTAGACTGGTACAATGATATAATTGAAAACCATCAGCGCACCGAAGCTTCGCTGGGCGCTTATTTGCAATTGGGACTTTATGAGGAAACGATTCGCTACGACTATGAGAAGGCCGATGAATACTACACAAAAGCAAAATCGCAATCAACGAAAGGGGAAGCGGTTGAAATCGTTGCCCGGCGTGAGAGCGATATCAAGCAACTGATCCAGCTTGAGAAGCAAATTGCGCAATTGAATCAACAGATAAAATCCGTTGAAGAGCGGGCGGCACAACCGGACACCAATGGTGTAGCGGCAGATGACAGTTCAAATGCAGATTCTGAATTAAAGGATGATGAATCAGATGAACCTGCACCGCGTGGCAAACAGCGCAATACACGTATCGGCAGGAAACAGAAGATGCTCACAGTGGCGGATCTTGATAGCTTAAATTTTGAGTTGATGAAGCAAAAACTGGCCCTGGCTGAACACTTTCTGCTGCAATATGATAAACCAGATTCAGCAGTCGTACAATACCTGGATATCCT
>QQUM01000115.1 GCA_008501545.1 Calditrichota bacterium | reverse complement strand
CGTACGGCAAGATACGATTGCACCACGCATTATCAGCTATGAGCCGCCGGATCAAAGCGCTCATATTGTTCAGAATACAGGCATTAAAATATATTTTAATGAGTGGATGCAGGAAACACGCACAGATTCAACATTTTACCTGCAAGATACCCTTGGCGGAAAAATCTCGGGAACAGGACACTGGGACAATCCGTTTACTTACAATTTTGATCCGGACACCCTGCTTCTCCCCAAGACCATGTACCGATTCCATTTTCGAACGGCAAATTTTCTTGATCGGGCAGGGAATGCACTTTTCGATACCAGTGATGCACGTGTGTTCACAACAATTAATCCGGACACATTGAGCTCCATTGCCGGAACCGTGATTGATCAACGGAACAATGCAGACAGTTCCACAACTTATCATCTTACAGCAAAACAAGTTGGTAAGCCGGAGATCGCCTATAATACCACCGCAAGAAACAACCAAAATTATATTTTCGAGAGCATGTTGCCCGGTCGTTATATAATTCAGGGTTTTATTGATGAAAACAAAGATGGAAGAAGATCGCTGGGATCACTTCAACCGTATTCTCCCGCAGAATATACGTTTCTTTACCCGGACACCATCGCGATCCGGTCGAAATGGCCCAATGAGGGTGAGGATATTCTAATTACAGATTGAGAGGTTTTAAAATGCAATGCCTTCACTACGACAAGACGACTCTTTATATGGAAAATGTTGCGCTTTCAGAACTCGCGAATGAATTCGGGACGCCATTGTATGCCTATAGTTTCAAACAGTTAATTTCAAATTATAAACGTTTTGATGACGCTTTCGGGGATTACCCGCACACAATATGTTATGCATTAAAAGCCAATTCAAATCCAACAATATTGCGAATGCTGGCGAAATCCGGAGCCGGGGCCGATGTCGTCTCCGGCGGTGAACTCTTCTTCGCCCTTGAATCAGGAATCAAGCCGGAAAAAATCGTCTTTGCCGGGGTTGGCAAGCGAGATATAGACATTGAGGCCGCAATAAAAATTGGTATTCGCGGAATCAATGTCGAATCGGAAATGGAGTATGAGGTCATCAGCGATATTGCAAGCCGCCTCAACCGTGTGGCGCCTGTTTCGTTACGCATCAATCCCGACATCGATATTCACGGTCACCCATATATTGCCACCGGCAGACACGGCGATAAATTCGGCATAACAACGGATGCGGCACTGACCCTGATCGATAGAATAAAATCCGACGATTACTGCGATCTCGTCGGTCTGCATGCACATATTGGCTCACAAATAAAAGAAATAAAACCCTATGAGTCCCTAGCATCAACCATGGCATCACTTGCTAAAAAGGCGATCGACACCGGGCACAGGTTGGAATACATCGATCTGGGTGGAGGTTTCGGGCTTGATTACGAACGCGCTCTTACGGTAGATATCAATGCAAAAGGCGATGATGACCTGTCGCTTGATCCGTCGGAGGTTATTCCAAAATTTATTGATGCAGTAAAAGACACCGGCGTCCATCTTATGATCGAACCCGGACGTGCATTAGTCGCAAATGCAGGTGTTCTCATCACAGAAGTCTTGTATTTGAAAAAAACCGGTGAAACAAACATTATCATTGTCGATGCCGGCATGACTGAACTGATTCGTCCGAGTTTGTATTCCGCCTATCATGGCATCGTGCCCCTGGAAATTCGCGATGCAGATACGATGGTTGCAGACGTTGTTGGTCCGATCTGTGAAAGCGGGGATTTTTTCGCGCGGGAACGAGAGATACAGCATGTCGGACGCGGCGACTGTCTCGCTGTTCTGACGACAGGCGCCTATGGTTATTCGCTTGCTTCAAATTACAACGCACGTCCGAAATCGATCGAGCTTCTTGTTCGCGGCCAACGAGTAAAAGTAATTCGCGAACGGCAAAGTCTCGAAGATCTGTGGAATGAATAACTTAGCGCTCTGATGCTTTCCCTCTTTCAAAAGCTCAAATCATGGTTGGCGAACGGTGAAAAAACGGCTCTGGCAACTGTTGTAGAAACCTGGGGTTCATCTCCACGCCCCGTCGGCTCCCAAATGGTCTTCTCATCCAATGATGAATTTGCGGGGTCCGTAAGCGGAGGATGCGTCGAAAATGCAGTCATTGTTGCAGCGCAGGAGGTGATGGCATCCTGCCGCTCAAAATTATTGGACTTCACAGTAAGCAGCGATACCGCATTTTCGGTTGGGCTTTCCTGTGGCGGCAAAATCAAAATTTTCATCCAGCCATTCTCAGACAACAAAGTCCACCACGATTTACTCACTTGTGTGCTCGATAAAAAACCAGCATCCTACGTTATGCACATGACGGAAGATGGCCACGATTTCCTCTTTATCGAAAACACGTCGATTGGAGATGGGAAAGATGACGATAGCAAAAATTACACGCCCAGTTTGCATTCCGACATTGCGCACATCCCAGCTGAAATTCTGGAAAAAATAAATACCACCACATCTGCGGCAGTTCCGTCAACAGGCCCTCTTCCGAAGGACTATTTTTTACTCCGGCTAATTCCCCCTTTTCAACTCACCGTCATTGGCGCCGGGCACATCGCAGTCAAACTGGCTGCACTCGCACATGTTATGGAATTTGATGTCGTTGTCATCGATCCGCGGGCAGCACTTGTCACAACGCAGCGATTTCCGAAAGCAGAGATACACCACAAATGGCCGGATTCAATTTTACCTGATTTACCGTTGAATAAAAACACGGCACTTGTAGCGCTCAGCCATGATCCAAAAATCGACGATCCGGCGCTCATCTGGGCAATGAAAAACCAGGTAAAGTATATCGGTGCCCTGGGGAGTCGCACAATGCATGCACAGCGCATCGAACGACTGCGCCAGCACGGTTTTACCCAAGATGACATCAATCGAATCCACGCCCCCATCGGACTTGACATCGCCGCAAAAACAGCTGAGGAAATTGCGCTCAGCATTCTGGCACAAATTGTCGCTGAAAGAAACGCATCATGATGCAAGGCACTAGAGAATTAAACATTTCCTGTGTGCTGTTGGCTGCCGGCTCATCAAAGCGGTTCGGCGCATCAAACAAATTATTGGCGAAAACCGGTTCTGTAACTGTAATTGCCAAAACCTGCCGGTTGTTGCAACAATTTTCTTTTCAGGAATTTGTAATCGTCCTGGGGTATGAACACGAGAAACTGCGCGCACAGCTTTCACCCGATGCGCATACGATTGTGAATCACCACTATTATAAAGGGCTCGCATCTTCACTACGATGTGGCATAACTTCTTTGTCCAAATCATGCGATGGGATTTTAATCCACCTGGCAGATATACCCTTTGTAAAACGGAATACGATCCAAACGCTCCTGGATAATTTCCAGCTTGAACAGGGTGCAAAAATTTGTCTGCCGGTTTACAATAACAAACAAGGGCACCCGGTGATATTTCCCGTATATTTTAAAAATGAATTGACTACATTAAGTGGAGACACTGGCGCACGTGATTTAATTCGAACCTATTCGGAAAAAGTGATGAAAATCGAAGTCACTGACAAGAATATCACAATCGATATTGACAGAAAATCAGATCTAAATCAAAAAATGGAAGGAACACAGGAATGAAAAAACTTCTGTTCGCCGGATCGATCATTCTCATACTCGGCTGCTCTGCAAGCGAAAAAACCGCCCAAAAACCGGAAATGCCAAAAGGTGTGCGTTGGGTGACGAGTTCTGCCGAATACATCGGTTCATGCAAACAAATCTATACACTCGCATGGGATATTGTTCGTGAATCGGCACAAAAGGAAACCGGTGCCTGGGCAGTAGTCCTCGACATTGACGAGACTGTCCTTAACAATGTACAGTATGAGGTCGAATTATTCAAAAAAAAGGCCAACTTTAGCGACGAAACCTGGGCGGCCTGGGTTGAAAGACGGGAAGCGACAGCGATACCGGGTGTAAAGCAATTTCTTGATAATGTTCGCGCACTTGGTAAGAATGCCTATGTCGCATTCATCACAAACCGTGATGCCCCGTTGGAAGAAGCGACGATAGATAATTTAAAAATGCTGGGCTTATGGAATGAGAAAGATGTGATTTTATGCAGGCGGGATAAGAGCGATACTAAAGTGCTGCGCCGCCAGGAGGTTATGCGCGGCACCGGTCGCTGCGAAGGCCAGCCCCCGAAAAACATCATTGCACTTTTCGGCGATAACCTGAAAGATTTTTATGCTGTCGATGGCGATGCCGGACTGCAAAAGGTTTTGGGGGATGCACACGATGACCAACGTTGGGGCACTCAATTTTTTGTCCTGCCCAATCCAACGTACGGCAGCTGGGAACGCAAGTACAAATAAGCTTACTTGTGGTAAAGATCATCAAGCGCAGCATCGATTTCCGGAAAATTGAATGAAAAGCCCGCTTGTAATAAATTTTCGGGCATTACCCGCTGGCCGTTTAAGACCAATAAAGATTGCTCACCCAGGAGTAACTTCAATGCGAAAGCGGGCACAGGAAATAGAGCAGGTCGGTTTAAAGTATTGGCGATTGCTTTTGTTAAACGGGAATTGGTCACTGGATTTGGTGCAGTCGCATTGACAATTCCCGCGATCTCGTGCATGTTAATTAGAAAATTAAAAATGGCCACCAGGTCGTCAATATGAATCCATGAGATCCATTGATCACCTGAGCCCAGTTTTCCGCCAGCAAAAAACTTGAAGGGCAGTACCATTTTCTGCAAAGCGCCTTCCTGGGGATCGAGCACAACACCGATTCGCAAAAGAATAAGTTTTGTATGACTCTGGTCGAGCCTGGCTGCATGCTTTTCCCACGCAACACATATTTCGGCTAAAAAATCATCGCCTGCCAGGCTGCTTTCATTCAAGACTTCACCACCCGAATTCCCATAATATCCAACAGCGGACGCATTTATAAATTTTGCCGGACGAGCCGTGCTGTTATTCACCCATTCGACAAGCTTGTCGGTCGGGTCAATTCGGCTGGAAAGCAAGTTGGATTTTTGCTCCTTCGTCCACCGTTTGTCACCAATACTTTCTCCCGCCAAATTTATAACCACATCCGTATCAGACAAGATATTTCCACTTGTATTTTTTTCGAGGTCATTCCAGGAGACAATCTCGCTACCAGCCAGCTGAACTTTTATATTTTGCGGTTTGCGGGAGATAACCGTAACTGCATGCGCATTTTGTAAAAAACTATCGACTAACCGACCACCTAAAAACCCGCTTCCTCCGGCAATCACTATCTTCATATTCTCTCCACTTTTTTTTCACTTTGCACCAAAATAACGTAAAAAAAAACAATCAATTATTACTATCCTGAGTGTGTTAATTTACATATATTTTTGTAAATAAAGTATTGCATTTTACCTCATTGTGTTATATCGTTACGCTGAAATTGCATTCAGAAGATAAAAATTACAATTTCATACATTTCCCCGGATGTATAATAAAAATTAAAAATCCAGCAATTTAAAATGGAGACTTTTATGAAAACGAGTAGGATAACTCTTTTCTGCATACTGCTTGCCCTGACAGCCTGGAGTCCACTCCTGTCCCAGCAAAGCTTGCGTGATCAAACCTTTGGGCAAACTGATAAATACATGGATGAAATCAAGGAAAAAAATGGCGATGTTCTCGCACCGGAAGCCTTTAAAAAGGCAACAGAGTTTTATCAGAAGGCAGATGAGGAATTTCGCAAAGGTCGTAACCTCGATCAGGTTCGTAGACGCCTGAAGCAGGTTGAAAATTACCTCACCCGCTGTCGCGAGACCATCAAAGTAGCAGAGGTTGCGCTTTCAAAAACCATTTCCGCCCGCAACGATGCTATAAGCGCCGGTGCTGCAAAATTTGCCGATGAGTCATGGCGAAATGCCGAATCAAAATTTATGGAAGCAACAGGTAAGCTCGAAAAAGGTGATGGCAAATCGGCAAAATCAAGAGCTGGTGAAGCGGAAGCCCTCTTCCGCCGGGCGGAACTGGATGCGATTAAAACCAATTTTCTCACACCCGCCTGGACACTCCTGGAGAAAGCCGACCGCGCAAAAGTTGAAAAAAATGCTGAAAAAACCCTGAACCGGGCCCGTGAGTTGGCAAAGCTTGCCGAAGATTTGCTGCGGCAAAATCGTTACGATAATACTGAAGCACGAAAAAATGCGCAAAAAGCGAAATATGAAGCATCACACGCACTCTATCTGAATGATCAGATTGCGCGATTTAAAGATGCCGACATGACATACGAAGATGTCTATCTCATCGCTGAAAAACCGGTGGAAAAAATCGGCGCGGCTATTGGTGTTGCGACCGCTTTCGATAAAGGTCTTGAAGAACCGACCAATTTGGTCGTTGATAAAATCAATGAAACAAAGAGCAATCTGAGAAAAGCACTGCAAATCATTGAAAAACGAAATAACGAGATCGCCTCGTTGCAGCAAAAAGTTTCTGATCTTGAAGGACAACTGGGTAACCTGACAGCAACTGAACAATCGCTGCGGGACGTACTTGAAAAGAAACGCCAGCGTGAAGCGCTCATGCGCGAAGTTTCATCGATGTTCACTCGCGATGAAGGCCGCGTTCTCAGAGACCGTGAAAACATCATTATCCGGCTTTACGGCCTGACCTTCGGTATTGGCCAATCGATAATTGAACCACGCTTTTTCTCTCTGTTGACCAAGGTACAAAATTCCCTGAAAAAATTTCCGGCAAGTTCAATCGTCATTGAAGGGCATACGGATGCGCAGGGAAGTGAGGTACAAAACCGCAGACTCTCTGAGGACCGGGCCAATGCTGTAAAACAGTATTTGATTGCCAATATGGGGATTCCACAGGCGCGAATTCAAAGTGTGGGTTACGGCGAGAGCCGCCCCATCGAATCCAATGAGACGAAAGAAGGCCGGGCAAAAAACAGACGTATTGACGTCGTGATCATTCCATCATGGGCACAGGATTCTGCTGGAATGCAATAGAAAACGCATCGGACGAAGATTTATTGAAATGAAAACCTTTCCGGATACCGAACCGGAAAGGTTTTTTTATATCCAATTTTAAATCTGAAACTCAAGAACACCCTCCAGTAATCCTTGCGCCTGCCATATATTCTCCTTCATCGCTTTATGGGTAGAAAAATACAGCCTGCCCGGCATCACGTTGCCATTTTGCATTTCAACAATTGAATGACAGTGAAAAGCCTGCGCATTGAAGACCTGCTGCAACCACCCGGTTGATTTATAGGATACATGCGACGGCACGTGGGCGATATTTGCCGGGGATAATGCGGATCCTGTCCATACCCAAAAATCAAAATTATAGAGCGGCAAAGAAGATATTTCCGGTCGGTACCGCTCCAAATTATTGTGATTCAGCGATGGTGTGTAAATATAAAAACGGCTCTGGGCATTCGCCAGCATGCAGGACGACAATATCGTCTCAAACGCTTTCTCCGGTACATGCTCTGCGACATCGACAAGTAGGAAAGTGTCTGCTTGTGGGAGATTGTTATAATCGACTTCCCGTAAATCAGCCTGAACACATTCGATGGGAATATCGTGCTGAATGTAAAATTCCGGAGCAGCTTGCGGAAATACCGTATCAATTAGAAAAATTTTATCAATGTTCGGATGTAACTTGTATAGTGTCCACGCTAAAATGCCATCAAATCCACCAAGATCAACGACAACACGTGACTGAGAAAAATCCCACATCTGATCGAGAAAACAGGCTTTTTTAATTATCAACTGCATGTCGGCTGGCATCTGTTCATACCCGATGTGGCCATCAAAATAGGCCAGCAAATGATTTAAATTTTCTTCGAAGACCAGGGTTTGCTCCGAGGAATAGGTGCCATCAGATGCTTCTGACAACCAAAATGAACAAATAGCATCCGAGGTCAATACCGGCAATCCTTCATGCAGCGGGATGGAATTGGACTCCAACTTCATTTTATAGTCATGCAAATAGTCTGATTTGCCGCTCCCAAGTGCCATGCCCCGGCGTATAAATTCGCTGGCGGAACGAAACAACCAAACGCGGTATAAAACATAAGCAGCAAGCTCATATGCCTGTACATCACCCGGCCGGGTTTGCATAGTTTGCAATCCCAGGCCAAGCGCTCCCTGAAAGTTTTTGTTTGCAATGAACTCAGTTGCCTCGATTGGCCAATTTGGGTTCTGTTTAATTTCAAGCATTTTTAGTGCATTCGTTGAGAAGTGATTGAATAATCGAAATTTGAGAAGAGTACCGCTACTTTATCGGAGAACAAAACTTGATGAATTAGAATATTTTAATTACTTTTTAAAAACGGATAAAAAAACCACAATGAGTAAAGGTAGAATTCAATGCTAAAAAAAGATAAAACGGCCCTGGTATTCATCGATATTCAGGGGAAGCTTGCGCAAATTGTGTATGACACAGAAATTTTATTCCTAAACTTGCAGCGCATGGCAAAAGGCGCGCAGGTCCTTGATATACCGATCATTTGGATGCAGCAAAATCCTGCCGGACTCGGTGAAACGATTCCCGAGTTGCGAGAAGCATTGCCAAATCACAAACCGATAAATAAAATGTCTTTTAGCTGCTGCGGTGATGCGCAATTTAATACCAGACTCGCGGCATTAAACTGCACTGATGTGTTGCTTGCCGGTATTGAAAGCCACGTCTGTGTCTATCTTACAGCAGCTGATCTGCAGGAGCAGGGCTACCAAACCCATGTCATTGCGGATGCGGTGAGTTCCCGAACAGCCGCTAACAAACAGATTGGCATCGACAAAATTCGTGAATGCGGTGGTAAAGTGACGTGCGTGGAAACGACGCTTCTGGAATTGCTTAACCGGGCAGATGGGCCGGAATTTAAGCAGATTCTGCGATTGATCAAATAGCCTCCGGCAGATATAAAAAAGGAAAAAAATACTTGCATTACGCTCATTATTCTACGAAGCGTAAAGACGTGCTTCCATAGTAGACTTTTCATAAAGATGCAAACAAATCCACGACCGGCACGAGGCTTTTAAAAAAATTCGATTTAAAGGAAAGAATGAAGACTGACTATACTGATAAATTCGTAAAAATTAGCAGCAATACCGCCTTCCTGAAGCTCACACAGGATCATCAGGAATTCATAAAAAAACTGGCATTTGAGCTCCGCTTCACGTTGCAGGAATTACGGCAGGTAGTCGAAACCCAACGTGATCTCACGATGTGGAGTGAACCTGATGTACAATCCTTTTATTTCAGTGTCACCAATAAGCTTCCATTTGAGCCTGTGCAACGAAAAAAAGCTTTTCTATCCCTTTTGCATTCACATATCGACGGTTTACGACATGCAGCGAAATCCTACCCGAAAGAAGGCATCAACCGGCCAAAAAAGCGTGAGAAAAGCCAAATCGTTCAGGAAAAATCTGAGAAAAAAATTTACGGCCAGTGTCCCGTAGCAAGCCCCAAAACCGTGTGCTGTAATTTGCGCACAATCGATGCTGTTGAAAACTGTATCTTCGGCTGCAGTTATTGCACAATCCAAACCTTTTACAGCAACCGGATTACTTTCGATGAAGATTTGCACGAAAAGCTGCAACAAATCCCTCTCGACCCCGAAAAGAAATACCACTTCGGCACAGGGCAGTCATCCGATTCCCTCGCCTGGGGAAACAGGTTCAACAATCTCGATGCCTTGTGTGACTGGGCAAGGCAGAATCCCAATATTTTACTGGAATTCAAAACGAAATCAGATAATGTGCAGTTTTTTCTGGAGCACGATGTTCCCTCGAATATTCTTTGTACCTGGTCCCTCAATCCACAAATCATCATCGACAACGAAGAGCATTTTACTGCGCCTTTACACAAAAGAATCAATGCAGCACGATCGGTTGCAGACCGCGGCATAAAAGTTGGTTTTCATTTCCATCCGATGATTTATTACGATGGGTGGGAGGAAGCCTACCCTGCAATCGCACACAAAATCCAGCAGCGTTTTTCACCGGAGGAGATTCTGTTTATCTCGTTCGGCTCAGTGACCTTTATCAAACCGGTCATCAAGAAAATTCGCAATCTCGGTTTGCCAGGCAAAATTTTGCAAATGCCACTCGTTCCCGATCCCCATGGAAAGTATACTTACAGCGACGATCTGAAGGTTAAAATGTTTTCAGCACAATACGAAGCCTTCGCACCATGGCAGGATAAGGTGTTTTTCTATCTATGCATGGAAAAAGCGGACATCTGGCAGCGCACTTTTGGGGGATATTACGAGACGAATGAAATTTTTGAAGAGACGATGCTTACCGCCTGCTTCGAGAAAATAGAACATTGTCAATTAGTCTGACTTCACCAAAATAAACCGCCAGCGAGAGAAGCGCTTCGTTTTCAATTACATCCAGTTCCTGTAATGTCACCGGATCCGCAATACTGAGATAATCAATGCGAGCCAAATCGGCCTTTTCAATAGTATGCTGCATATTTTTTTTGACCTCTGCTGCACGCTTCTCACCACTTGCAACTTGATTCCTCGCTGTGCTCAATGCCTGGAAAAGCACCGGTGCTTGCTTGCGTGCAGCGGGTGTCAAGTTTGTATTGCGTGAACTCATTGCCAGGCCATCATCTTCACGGGCTATCGGACAAATTTTCAATTCAAGATTAAATTTCAGATCTTCGATCATGCGGCGAATAACAACGACTTGTTGTGCATCTTTTTGTCCG
>QQUM01000595.1 GCA_008501545.1 Calditrichota bacterium | reverse complement strand
CTTGTTGGACAATTCTTTACACACCGAAAATCTTCCCTCGTGTGGAACGATTCCATCACTACATCAAGCCACGAAATGAGCCACCATCAACCTGTATTGTACTGCCGGTGATATAACTTGCACGCGTGGAGCACAAAAATGCGATGAGGGCAGCAAGTTCTTCAGGCCGGCCCATACGTCCTGCCGGCACCGACTCTGCCATTTTTGCCATCTGCTCCTCGACGGATGAACCGGCATTCTCAGCACGAGCTTGCATTATTTCCTGCACACGTTCGGTATCTGTCCAGCCGGGGCAAACATTGTTAACTGTAATGCCATGTTTTGCAACTTCGTCCGCTAAAGACTTGGCCATGCCGATAACTCCCGGTCGAAGAGCATTGGATAAAAACAGCCCCTGTATAGGTTGTTTCACGGAAATACTTGTGATGTTAACGATTCGCCCCCAGCCCCTTTTTTGCATAACCGGCAGGACAGCCTGGATCAATCGAACACTGCTCATGAGCGTCAGGTCATAAGCTTTTTCCCAGGCCGACTCATCCATGTCATTAAAAGATCCCGCAGGCGGCCCACCGGCATTGGTAACAAGAATATCAATAGGTCCAAATTGATTACCAGCCACAGAAATCGCAGTTTTAATTTCCTCGCTTACGGCAACATTTGCCTGAATTCCAACGACAGCGGAGCCTGTTTCACCTGCAATTCGTGCGGCACTTTCCTCAATGCGCTCTTTATCGCGGCCACAAATCGTCACTTTAGTTCCTTCCTGCGCTAGCTCGAAAGCTGCGGCATAACCGAGTCCCCTGCTTGCAGCTGCCACGAATGCATGTTTATCTTTTATGCCGAAATCCATACCCTGTTCCTTTATTTGTTAAAAATTAAACTTGTTTTTTACACCAATCGTAAACTTTTTCGACAACAAAACCAGGGATTGCGTGACCACCCGGAAAAAGATATTTCTCAACGACAATTTTTTTAGAATGCAGCACATGTTCAGCTTTGTCGCTTTCTTCCCGCGGAACGATGGAATCATCATTGCCATGGACCAACAGAACTGGCGTGTGCACAATTGCATCCAGGTGAGGCACAACATCAGGTGGCAAATCCGCACTACAGGCTATTAGCCCGGAAACAGGAATTCGCTGGGCGACAAGCAGACGGTAGGCCATGGAAACACCCTGACTAAATCCTAAAACGAATACACGTCCTGTATTAAAACGCACCTCGGACTTTAAACACGTATACAGCTGCGCCATGTAATCAACAAAATCTTCAATGGCCTGATCACGTTCAAAACTGGTAAGCCACGTACTTCCGATAATTTTCGGATGCAATTTCAAATAAAATTGATTTGAGGCTTGTGGTGCGACAACAACGAGATTGCGTTTTTGCAAGGGAGCAAATGTATGAAGAAATTTTTCTGCCTGCTGACCATATCCATGTAAAACAAGCAACAAATCAGGCATTTCTGCTGTGGGAAAAGCAGGCTCCTGGAGTGCATAATAAGCGGTTTTCTCAATTCGTAAATGGCGTATTGCCACCCTGGTTCCTTTCATAATTTCAGGTGTTTTATTTTCTGGTCAATATAATCCATGTGGAATGCTGTGGAAAATAAGGATATAACCGTATCTGGGATAATGCATGTTTAGCACGGCATGAGAATGAATAATCCATGATCACAGCGAAAATATTTCATCGATCCTGTAAACCACAGCAGTTAAATCGCCCCCATGTTTTATCGGGTGTGAAACAAAGATAAGCTGTGAATAATATTTTTGCAAATACTGAAGGACAAGTTTATGTCGAAACCTTTCACCTGAATTTTCCATGGCCATACTGTCATCGAATATCATAAAATTGGGGATTGCTATTTCTTTTTCAAGCAATAACTGTCGGATTGTAAAACTTAAACTCAATTGCACAAGGCGCTTTTTCACTGGATGCACTCCCTTCCAAAAGGCCGGATCATCAAGACGTTGAAAATCAATTCCATTCATAGCATTTTTTGCATCTATTCCGCTGTACGCAAGCACACTATTGATGAATGTCGCGCATTTTTGTGCAATGGATTTTGAAATTTTGATTTTACTTGATTGCGTTTTTTTCTTGAACTGGTGCGAAGTCCACAATGTCGTTATGGCCGGTAAAAAGGCTTGCCGCGCTTCACGTAAAGCGCGTTCAGTGCCAGAAAGCTTCTCCTGCATTGCATTCATTTTTTTTTGTGAAGACAAATATGCATCCTTTACTTCATCATGAGTCTCTTCTGAATAATGAAGTGTGCTAATGTCAGTTTCGATCTTCTCCAACTCTGCTTGTTTCGATGCGATGTCTTTTATCAATTGATCCTGGTGTTTCTGATACCGGGACTTGTTTTTACTTTCTTCCGCCAAGGCATGCAGGTGTGCAAGAATCTTTTTTTGATGCATCAAGTCTTTTTTTGTTTTGTCATGAATTTCTGCATCATACTCGATCTTACCGATGGCATCCAATTTTCTGTCCAGTTTTTGCATTGTTATTTGTGAATCTGCCAATCGCTGCTGCACTTTCTTTATCTGTTGTTCGATTGTTTTCTTTTGATGTTTTTTGGCATTCACATCCTCGCGCAACTTATGCAGTCCTTTTTCTTTCTCTCTAAATTTCTGCAATGCTGCAAGGGTT
>QQUM01000354.1 GCA_008501545.1 Calditrichota bacterium | reverse complement strand
AATCCACAAGGGAATCGGCGTTACAAAATCACCGGATGTTTACGGTGGTTTTCCTACGGATCCATATTCGCATACACCGGCACACGCCGGGGGGCAGCAGCCCGGCATGACGGGGCAAGTAAAGGAAGATATATTATCACGCTTCGGTGAACTGGGCGTCAGCGTTTGTAATGGTCAGTTAACATTCAGGCCAACGCTTTTGAAAAAAGAAGAATTTTTGAAAAGCAAAGCCGACTTTCATTACTTTGATATTTATAATAAACCAGTGACAATTCATCTGCCCGCCAGCTCCCTTGCGTTTACGGTGGCACAGGTTCCGTTTGTCTTTCATTTATCCAATGAAGAAAAAATCGAAATCACAAAAAGAGATAGAAGTAAACAACCAGGCCCGGGTACGACGGTCCCGGCGGCGGAGAGTACAGCTATCTTCAACCGGACAGGTGAAGTTGAGCGGGTCGATGCCTACGTAAAAGTGTCAGAGTAATGAAGCTAACGTGAGTTCGATATAATAATTTTATGCCTTTTACAGAATAAAAAGCTTAGCAAAGAAAATAAAAATTGTGTAATCGTGGATGGGCAAAAAGACTACGGCCCACTGCATGGAAATCAGTTCAATTCTTATTATTCATCAATTCAACAACTATTTTGAAAATAATAATAAAATGATTTTTCTAATAATATTTCTTATCAAAATTTCATATATTAAGCCTATCCCGACATGGTAGCCGCTAAATTTTCAATCGCAAAAAAAATATTGCATTGACAAAAAGGGATTCATCCAAAAAGACTATTGATTCACGCATCAGGTCATGCAACTCATTGCACATGCAGGGATAGAACCCATAAACTGGGGGGTTAAATGTTCTATTTTATTTGTATCACTTTATTTACTTCTCCTATCCAAGATTCATTTGAGTGGTCCCCCATCCCTTCGCCTGTGCCGGAAAAAATTATTTGGGCAAAACGCATCGATAAAGATAATGGTTATTGCAGGACGCAATCCAAACGTTTATTTCAATTTAAACGGAATAAATGGAACGAGTTACATTTGCCTCAGCTTAATGCGGTGACCATTCATCGTACAAACGCTTTTCTTCCTAACGAACTCTGGGTTGCTGGTGTTCGCTTTGGAGAGCAAAGGACAACTTTATTCCGGATAACCGGTCAAGATGTAGAGGAATTGCATCCACCGAATGTGGACAACATTATTTCACTTTTTCAACACACCAACGACAGTTTCTGGATTGGCTGTAATTGGGGAGAAATGCTTTCCTTTGAGGACAATGCCTGGATAAAACATCTTTTGCCAACCCAGAAACACATTTCCTTTCTATGGCAAATGCATAATGGAAATCTATGGGGCTCCTCAGATTTTCGCGGCATATCAGAACTACTTCGTTTAACACCAGCAGGGTGGACAATAATTGAGACAATTACAGATGGTGAAATCGTCAATGTATGGCCATTTCGAGATGGTATTATTTTAAAAATTGATGCATCGTTATGGTTGTATGAGCCTGATAATCCACGAAAAAAAATAAATATACCTTTCAGTGGTAAGCGTGATTTTCACTTTGATTTATTCAACTACCAAAATGGCTATCTTATTGATACGATGGGGCATCTCTTCGCGTTCTCAGGACAAACACAAAAGTTTACACCGGTTGACACATTAGTTGCTGGACTGGAAATCTCATTATCTAAGGATGGCTTTGGTTGGCTTTATTATCCGGAAGGCGTTTTTTATACATTTGACAAACCCATCGCAACCCAAGTATCGCCGGTAAATGCAAACTTTTTTATTCACCGGATGGATCTCAGCGATTTAATGGGAGCAGGCTTTATTGCCGGAACAAAAAAGCCAGACCTTCTCTATTTGGTTGACCTGGAGCGGGAAAACCGTGTTGCACAGTCTTTTTTACAAGATAAAACGAAATTCTTTAAACGCGGAATCTACACAAGAGCAGCCGATTTTGGTCTGGCTGAAAGACAGGAGAGCAAAGATAAAGCGCCAACCTACGATGCTGCTGTGCTGGTAGCCGATTTTAATAACGATGCCAAAGAAGACGTTTTCCTCACTGCGATTTATGGACAGAAGTATTTGTTTTTCCAGCAGAATGAGCGTGTCTTTGCTGATGGTACATCCTGGGCTGGCTTGCGCGAGGAAGAAGGCCGATTAGGCCAACCCGCTACCTCCGACTTTGATGGTGATGGCGACCTTGATCTCTGCCTGCCGAGGGCATTTTCCCAACCGGATATCTTTGTCAACAATGGGAAAGGTCAATTTACTCGTGTATTGGGGCTAATGCCTGATGAACTGCCCAAATCCAGTGGAAGCGCAGTATTTGCAAATTTGGACAAAGATAAATGGCCTGATTTAATTTTAGGTGTTCCTGGAAGTGGCATTTATATGTTGAAAAATATAAATGGTCAAAAATTTGGAATGCCAGTCATTTCCGGCACATCGATCAATAGTCGTAAACCTGAAAAATTAGGGTCCCCAACAGTCGGAGATTATGACAATGACGGCGATTTGGACGTGCTGGGTTGTAAACTTTATAAATCAAACAGTCTCTATCGTAATGATGGTGACTGGCGGTTTACGGCAGTTACCGAAGCTGCGGGTCTTATCGCATCCACGCTCACTAATGGGGCGGT
>QQUM01000670.1 GCA_008501545.1 Calditrichota bacterium | reverse complement strand
GCCAGCCTTGTGAGCTGTCTCCGTGTAAAATTTAACATTTATAGTGGCAATAAACAACAACTGCTTTTTCTTATAATTTTCGAACAAATGCGATCCTTTCTTTATGCATTATGCCTGTTTTGCAATGATATCAAAAGTACGTTGCTTACCTGTCTCGTGCGGTTTATGCGCTTTGATTTTTGCATGGTCTGCGATCACGATTCAAAAATTTCATCTTTGCAATTCATTATAAAAAAAAGTTTTAAAGGGATATTATTTTAGCTGTTTTATAAAAAATATCTTGCATTTATATGCAAATGGCGTATATTTGTTGTAAAGTGGAGTAGAGTAGTATGAAAGTGGTTGAAAGTGGCGAATACTAATTCAAAAGGTCGTGAGCGAATTCAGAGCTTCACCGGTACGTTCGATTTTACTCTTGACTCAAAGGGGCGGGTAAACATTCCTGCACGCATTCGAGAGATAATCGAACTGAAAGAATTAAATGCACTTGCGCTACGGGTTATTGAGAAAGAAAGCTGTCAGTTTATTCGAGCCTATCCAATAGATTACTATAATACACATATGTTGGGAAAAATGGACAATTGGGATGCAGAAGATGAATATGAAATGTTCGCCATGATGGGTGTGACTGCGCCGACAAACCAGGTAAGTATAGATGCCCAGGGCCGTCTGAATATCCCGGATGATATGCTGAAAGAAGTCGATATAACGAAAAACGTTCGATTTGTGGGTATGAACAATTTTTTTGACTTGTGGAATCCTTCTGCGTTTGAAACATTTTACAAAATCATGGCGGCAAAGGTAAAAAAAGAAAAACAGGCTGGCGATGAACACGGAGGTTGAAGCGACGAAACGAACTTTGTTAATGACTACGAGACGACTTTTCTGAATTCCCTACCTGACTGTACAGATAGTCTGAAATTTGGCATGCCACACAAAGGGTGTGTCCCAAGGAAGGGTTGACAAATTGCAAAAACAACACGAGATCGACGATGGCAGTTACCATATTCCGGTTATGGTAGATCAGGTTATGCAGTTCCTGATTGGCGATCTCAATGGAATTTACATCGATGCAACACTTGGCGGAGCAGGACATACATCTGTTTTACTGGATCATCTTAATGAAAATGCACAAGTAATCGGATTCGATAGAGATCCGGATGCCCACAAGGCAGCGGCTGACAGGATTGGCGGTGACAAGCGGTTTATCCCGATTTTCGCTCCATTCTCAAGTATTCGAACGATTGCTTCTCAGCACGGGATTTCCGGTTGCAATGGAATCTTCGCTGATTTTGGCGTTTCCTCTTATCAGCTGGACGCTGCGGCTCGAGGATTTAGTTTTATGCGTGAAGGACCTCTCGACTTGCGAATGAATCAGAAAGACGGTCCTTCAGCAGCTGAATTGATTGAAGCAATCGATGAAAAAGACCTGGCAGATTTGATCTTCCGGTATGGTGAAGAGAGAAGGTCGCGTGGTATTGCAAAAGCTATCGTCCGGGAACGTGGTAAAAATGCAATAACAAAAACGACGGATCTCGTCAGTATCCTTGATCGTTGCTTGCCACCAAAGAATCGAATAAAATCAATTGCACGTGTTTTCCAGGCGCTGCGAATTGCTGTAAACGATGAATTAACTGAATTGGAAAGCTTTCTTGATGAAGCCTTTCACCTTTTGAATCCGAATGGACACCTTGTAATGTTAACATACCACTCTCTCGAAGACAGGCTCGCAAAAAGGTTCATCGTTCAAAAAACGCGTGATTGTATCTGTCCTCCGGAATTACCGATCTGTGTGTGCGAGCACCGCGCAGAGGGCGTCTCGCTGACGAAAAAAGCCGTTTCGGCCACTGCCGAAGAAATCGAAAAAAATCCTCGGGCACGAAGTGCGAAACTGCGGGCGATTAAAAAAATATAGAAGAATTCAATGCGCCGAAAATCGACAACGGGAAATAAAAAAACGATGGCCAAGGCTGTTAAGAAGAAGCCAAAACAGCCAAAACTGCCGGCTACCAATTATGGCTTGTTATGGCTGCCGGTTGTCATTTTATTCGTTCTGCTTTCCTGTCTTTCCGTTTTTTATATCTGGGAACGAATTCGGTTGCGTGAAATCTCTCGTGAAATTGTCGAATTGCGAAAAGTGAAAATAACTTTGAGTGAAGATATCTCGAGCTTGCGAGCACAGGCAGAAGAATTGAGCAGTTATCGACGTATTTATAAAATTGCCAGCGAAAACTTTGGCTTTATCGAATTAAAACCCAAAATTATTCTCAGCCCTAAACCAAAGTGAAAATGCAGAACAGAAAAATTCGTAAAGATCAGCAAAATCACGTCACTGACAAGCGATTGTATGCAACAGCCTTCATTCTGTTGGCATTTGCCGGTGTGCTTGCTTTACGGTTGCTCTACATTCAGGGTATTCAGAACAGCAAGTACAGTGCAGATGCATTGCACCAATATTTGATCAAGATCCCGCGGGAGGGCGAACGCGGAATCATTTATGACCGGCAAATGCGCAACCTGGTCATTAATGAGTCATGTGTGTCCATTGGCCTGGACAAAAGCCGTATGAACGCCTCCGCACGGTTGTACGCACGAAAATTGACACGCTATCTTACACGGTCTGAACAATGGATTTACAACCGAATTCATAAGGTGTCC
>QQUM01000736.1 GCA_008501545.1 Calditrichota bacterium | reverse complement strand
CTCACCCCGCTTGGCCCGATGTTTGCCGGCGCTATTGATGAAGGCATTTGACTGCTGGAATTTGCTGACCGGCGCATGCTGGAAACGCAATTCAAGCGCCTGCGAAGATACCTGCAGGCGGAAATTGTTCCTGGTGAACACGCGCATTTCGAAAAACTGGACGAGGAGTTGCGAGAGTATTTCGCAGGAAAACGCACAATATTTTCTGTACCGCTTGTATTACCCGGGACAGATTTTCAGAAAAAAGTGTGGGCTGAACTGCAAACCATTAAGATAGGGGAGACCCGTTCTTATTCCGAACAGGCAAAAGCTATTGGACAGCCGGAAGCTGTTCGTGCCGTTGCCCGTGCCAATGGCGATAACCGCATCGCGATTATTATTCCCTGTCACCGGGTTATCGGTAAAAACGGGCAACTCGTCGGTTATGGCGGTGGATTGTGGCGGAAGAAATACCTGCTGCAACTTGAAAGGAAAGCCGATTCAAAATAAAATCACCCCGCCAGAAAATGACGGGGTGACGCACTCACAATGAGGGGAGCAAGCGCTTGCCATGCATCATGTTAATCATGGCAAGCGTCCATGAAAGAAAGCGAGTAAAAACAAACCAATGTGTGTATTTATAAACGGATCAGTTTCTAACGTTCAAAAAAATCGTTAATGATCGCATTTCTATCTTTTTCCCGTAAAAATTCAAGCTCACCGATGTAAACATTGCCATCAGCCGGAATGCGAGATTCGTCTTCGGTCGAGGTCACCGTTTTTTTCACGTATTCATTTAACCGCTCAATATCGGCATTGAAAAAATCTACAGCTGTTTGACCAATTTTCAATTCTTTCAATTCCTCATCCAGATTCTCACCCTCGATCACACAAATACGGTTTTTGTCATAGGCTGAATTGTCCATTTGCTCCAGTTCGTCCAGGAGTTGCTTGTTGGTAAATGTTACTTTACCACTCACAGGCGATTTGAACGGGATCGACTGTTTGTTCTGGACGATGCTGAAAAGATGCTGTCCTTTTTTGACTTCCATTCCAAGATTCGGCAGGTCAATATCGTCGATTTTGCCGATGATCTTTTTTGCAAAATCATCGATGCCGATATCCACCTGGCCGTTTTGGTTGACGGCGGCCCAGCAATGGCCTTCGGATATAAAAACACCACCGGGAATACTGAAGGCAATTTCGTCCTGTTTTTCTTCAAAAGTTGAGTGCGTAATTTTGACTTTTGATTTGAGCTGCTTTTCGATGCGTGCTTTTCGTTTGATGAGAAACTTTTTGACCATTTCCAATAACTCATCTTCCGTAAATGGTTTCTGGACATAATCCATCGCACCGAATTTCATGGTCTCGACAGCGGTGTCAACGCTTGCGTAACCGGTAATGATGATCACATCGATGTCCGGACGCAAGTGTTTCACACTTTTACAGACATCGACGCCGTCCATTTGCGGCATTTTCAGGTCGGTGAAGACGAAATCATAATGTCGTTTTTGGATGAGACCCAGGGCTTCCTGCCCGGTCTCGACCGTGTCAACTGAGTAGCCATCGAGGACGAGGATTTTTCTGAAACTGCTCAGAATAATCTCTTCGTCATCTACAGCGAGAATTTTGGCTTTCGGATTTTCAACCTCAACCCGTTTGAGGGATTTGGCTTCATGGCTGAAATCGAGATTGAGATTGACGGCAAGAACTTCCTCACGTTCTTTGCGAAGGCGTTTTTCTGCTCTCTTGCGAATGATGAGTCGAACCATGACATCACCCAGGATGAACAGAACAACCGCAATGATTAATAATAAAACACCCATTTTATGCTCCCGTAGTTATGCTTGTATATATTTATCTTTCGGCCTTGGCTTATTCCAAATGGCCGTATCAGTAATTTCTATCAGAGCTGCACGGTACCAGATATTTGGTTTCGTATTCAAGATTCGTCGGTACGACAGAATAGAGCCACCCTCTGAAGTATGGGTCTTTTTCCATCAAAGTGTAATCTTCCATAATACGTTCGTTTCTTTGAATGATACGACCGCTGACCGGGGCGAGTATATTGTGCGTCATACCGTCCTGGGTATTTATGACTGCGCATGCATTGCCCTGGAAAATCTCCTCTTCTGTCTGCATCAAATCAACTTCTTCCAATAAATCGAGCGTGCGAAGGAACAGGTCAGTGACACCAATTTTTATATGGCCATCATCCTCCGGAAATGTCCATGCCGCATAGCCTAAGCGGTTGTATCGAGGCGGACAGGGGATGTAGTAGATTTGTTCATCCCGGGAATCCGATTCTAACGGATTGCTATCGATAAGCATTTGGATTTTGCTGTATTGCAGTCCCCGTCCCACAACGCTGATCAATTCCTCAAAAGTGAAGGGTTTGGGTAAAAAATCGATCGCACCGCTGTACAAGGATTTTACCGCATTTTCCAGGGTTGAAAAACCGGTTGTGATAATAACCGGTGTCATGATTTTCATTTTATGAACGTGCTGCAGGAATTCAAAACCGTCCATTTCAGGCATCATGATATCACAGACTGCTAAATCATACTCACCCGTCTTCATTTTTTCCAGGCCTTGAACGGCATCCAGCATGATGTCAACATCCCAGCCCTCTGCACTGCAAAGTTTCTTGATTGAATCGAGTATGACCTGCTCGTCATCT
>QQUM01000192.1 GCA_008501545.1 Calditrichota bacterium | reverse complement strand
ATTCACCGTCGATTGTTCATCATCGACTTGCAAGGTTGTAACAGATGATTTGTACCAAGTATTCTCCAGTGCCCCAACGGCGTGCGTCGATTTTTTCCATTGGTTATAAATGCCAACGTGACACCCGCTTTGCCCGCACGTAGCAGAATCATAAATGAAATCCGTATCGCTTATATCTTTGGAGGAGCTTGACGCCGGACTTGCGTAGAAATGATTATAGACTTGCTCAGGTGCAAGGTCATACATCAGATTTTTCGCTACGTTGTTGTTATTAATGGAATAATTGACTGTTGGGAATACCGTACGCACGGAAAAGCCGATAATTGGAATCATCCCGGCGATGATGAAAAAGACCAGTCCCCAGCGGCCTGCGGTGATGTACACATTATCAACGCTGATTTGATAGCCTGCGCGGCGAATGGAAGAAATGATTGCCAGGCAGCCAAAAACACTGAAACCGATGTGTGAGTAAAGCAGCCAGGCTTCCCGCGACATTTTACCGCGGAATAGGACAATCAGACCAAAGAGAAAACCGAGTGTCATCGCGGCAAATCCGAGATTTCCCATCATCTTCCCAAAACCCTTGCCAAACCTGACATCCTGTTGCAAATACTGATATGCGTACCGTACAAAAGGAACGATCAGCATCAATCCAAGAATTATATGCAACATCACATTCAAAAAATAGAATGTACTAACTTCCCGAAATGTTGCCAAATAACCCGCATTGATCATCAAGACAAAAAATCCAACGACCAATATTCTAACCCGGCGAGAACGGGGTTCTTTATACATCTCATGCGGGTGTTTTATTTGCATTCCTACCTCATACTACGCTGTTTATTTTTAAATCAGTAAAAACATCTATGAAAAAGTACATTCAGAATGAAATTTCTGCGCATCCAATCCGCAACAAAATTACAGAATTTTGTAAAATTGGGCTTTTCCATCCATTATGCGCATACTTCCTGAATCCACTCCGAGTAAATTCGGAAAATCCTGCGATTGAAGAGTTGAACATGCGGCATGGGCATCTTCCCTATGCCACCACGTCTGTTGCGCACCAGGGAGCTAAAATTGTTAATCGTATGGCGCAGAAGTGAAAGGGTAAACATGCGATGCTGCTCAATCCCGGAGATACCGTACCCGGTGAGAAAAGCTTTTTGCAGCTGGTGAATAAAATTTTCCCGAAAAACCGGCTTGTGCAAAAAGCCGCCGAGCCGTTGATAAAAATAGGTAAGATCGACGTAGGGTGATCCGGTTTTATAGGAGGTAAAATCCGTCAATGTTATGTGACCATCTTCAGCCAGTACATTAAAAGTAGCGAAATCACTGTGAACACCGCAGATCCGTAATTCTTCAGGATTGATTTGCGTTATCTCGCGTTCAACAAAGCGGAGAACCTGCGCGCGATCAGCTTTCGTAAACGGGGCTTTTTTATTTTTCACCAGCCGCTGCAGACGTATATCCATGTAATCGATGAGCTCTGCGGGATCATAAAGTTCATCCTGCATCGTATAATCCTGCATATGTGCGAGTGCCTTGCCACATTTGAAGACATAATCAAATAATGCATCATCATGTTTGTGGTTAGACCAGAGACGGGCATATTTATCAATAAGATCGCTTAAGGGAACCCCTTTGCTTTCCCAGGTTACAACAGCACCGTATTTTCGAAAAAATGCTAACGGTGCGATGACATCGATTTTGGGTATATCAGCGAAGACATCCTGTAAACGCATCGTGATATCATATTCCGTTTGCAAACGCCCCAGGTATTTATCCGCCTTTTTTTGAAAACCACGCGGCACCTTAAACATTTTAACCCAAAAATAGGAAGGGATGTTTTGTGAACAGGATTCGATTCGAAATACACGACTGTAGGGACGCCAAATCTTTTTGACAATTTTTAATTCAGCATCAAGGCCGGCTGGAAAATATTTTTCCTGATCTGCATCCAGTGCAGCGAGTACATCTTTAATTCCGACTTTCACTCACGCTCCAACAGATCTGATAATAAATCATGCAATTCCCTACTCTGGTTGCGGCCATTGAATTTGTCATAAGCGCCATTCAGGTTAACAGACAATTGTTGTTGACGCCATTTATGAATAAGATGGATAAGCTCTTTCTTTAGTGCAGCATAATCCTGCGGATCGACCACACTGCCAAGATTGTAATTTTTGACGAGATCTGCTGTTGCGCCGGGAATCGTAACGGCAAAAATGTATTTTTTCAACGCGATGTATTCAAAAATCTTCCCGGGGATACTCAAATTTGTACCTGGTTGCAAGGCCAGTAAAACATCTGCCTGCGCCTGGAATCGCAAGGCGTCGTCGTGACTTACCGGCGGATAAACTTTGACCACATCCGAAAGATGGGCAAGATTTGAAAAACTGTTGTAGAGCTCACGCGCAATAATACCGACAAAATTGACTTCGAGTTCTTCTTTTTTAATAATACCGTCATCGATGACTTCACTCAATGCTCGGAAAAACGCACCAGGATCGCGCATACGATAGAGTGCGCCCGTATGCGTTATACGCAATTTTCCAGGATTCGCATCGATGTCATCAAAGTTCAAGCTTTCAAAGTCTTCAGGATCAAAACCGTTGTTAATCACTACAAATTTTGCTCCGAGCTTTCCTTTGTAGAACTG
>QQUM01000734.1 GCA_008501545.1 Calditrichota bacterium | reverse complement strand
GGCTGCACGCAGCAGTAAAAACGATCCAACCGAATATCGGGATATTGCGCGACAACAACAGGATCTGTTTTCGGGTATGCAGCGAACAGCTGAAGAAATGTTTAAACTTTCAGAAAAATCATTTTTTGTGCCGCCTGAAATTGGACAAAAGTTTGGCGAAGCCCAACAGAAAATGCAATCGTCCATAAAGGAATTGGAAAATATCCGCGGTGATAATGCAGCTCGTGAACAACAAAAAGCAATGAATGCATTAAATGGCGCTTTAAGTGAACTGCAGCAGGCGATGCAGGATATGCAGGGTAATTCTCCCGGTGGTTCGATGCTTGATCAATTCCTGCAGCAGTTACAAAAAATGTCACAACAACAACAGGGCATAAATCAGGGAACACAGCAGTTAGGAATGGAAGGCATGTTGACACCTTCGCAAAGTGGGCAATTGCAAAGGCTTGCTGCCGAACAGGAAGCACTGCGCCGTGCGCTCGAAAGAATGCAGGGACAAAAGGAAAGCGGTGATCTGCTTGGTAACCTGGATAAAATTGCCGAGGATATGCGTGAAGCGGCACGTGAAATGGTGAGCAACCGCGTTGATCCAAAAACTATTGAGCGACAGAAACGCATTTTGAACCGCTTACTGGATGCACAAAAATCAGTGCGAAAACAGGAGTACAGCAAAAAGCGTCAGTCGAGATCAGGCAAGGAATACACGGCATTGGACCCGGGTTCATTGCCCGAATCAAAAGATATAAAGATGGAAGCATTAAAGCGGGATCTCCTGCAAGCGATGCGAGCCAATTACACCAGCGACTATAAAGAACTGATTCAGAAATATTTTGAGGCTTTAAGCAAAGATGTTGGCGTTCAGGAAAATGAATAAACTCATGCTCTGCCTGCTCGTGTTTTTTACAACAACACTGATGGCCCAGCAAACGAAAAAGTTGAATGCACTGTACAACACAGCTTTGCGTTTTGAGCGCATGCGTGTCTATGATCAGGCCATCATCCAATTCGAAAAATTGTTTAAGGCGAATCCCAAGAACAGTGCCTATTATCAGGGATTGAAACGAAATTTATTGCGGCTTGAAAAATATGAGCTTTTTTTGCAAACAGTGAAATACAAACTGGCAGTCCAGGATGATGTGATGGGCAATGCTGATTTGGGTTTTGCCTTTTATAAACTGGGACGTCAGGACGATGCAAAAAGGCAATGGGATTTGGCGATTAAAAAATATGCAGGGAATGCCTCAATTTATATACACGTTGCGAATATTTTGCTCAGAGAAGGTTTGGTCGATCAGGCGGTTAAAATATACATGCTTGGCAGAAAAAATAATAAAGATGAAACACTGTTCGCCGTTGAATTGGCTAACATCTACGCAAACCGGGACCAGAGAGCACAAGCGACAAAGGAATTTTTAACATATTACACTAGAAATAAACGCCAGATACTTTGGGTTGAAGGACAGATACTCTCCTACATCAATTCTGAGGACAGCCTTGCCGTCCTCGATGAAATACAGAAATTCGTTAAAAAGCAGAAGGCACCGGATATTCCCCTTTTACTGCTTTATGCAAACAGCCTCAAAAGCTTGAACAAGTCTGATGAAGCCATAGAGGTCGTGCTGCAAATAGAAAAAACAACAACTGGCCGGGGAAGAAAAGATCGTGCTGGACACTATTTTAACCAGTTTGCTGCGGAAGCGTACCGACAGGAAAAGTATGAAATTGCATTGAAAGCATATGCGATATTATTACAGCGGTGGCCGGAGAGTCCATATGCAAACGATGCGACATTAAAAACAGCCTACATTCAGAAAAATAAACAAAATTACCGCCAGGCTTTGTCCATTCTGGATGGCTACATAAAAACGAATAAGAATAAATTCGAAGCAGAATTTTTAAAAGGCAAAATACTTGCTGAAAATCTGCGTGAACCAAAGGAAGCGGTGGCTGTTCTTACGCCGCTTTTTAACACGAGCCGGGCGAGAGATTACCAAAGAATTACAGCTTATGCACTGGGTGATTGTTATATGCAAATGGCCATGCTGGATGAAGCGGAGAGATGGTACATCCAGGCCCTGCAAAAAACGGAACCACATAACGTGGGTCAACAAAACGTCGTGTATTTTCGACTGGCTGAAGTCAAATTTATGAACAGGCAATTTACCCGGACACTCAATACTCTGGGAAAGATCAAAGCCCGCAGAACACCGAAAGTCGGTTCCGAAGATCTCCATAATGACGCGCTTGAGTTTTCGTTTTTGATTGAAGATAATTTGCCTGATAGCGCTGGCGCGTTGGCCAGTTATGCAGCTTTTAAGAAAGAAATTGCCCAGTATAATTCAGAAAACGCTGCGGACACACTGAAATCCCTGCTCGCACACTTTCCTCGAGCTGCACTTGCGCCTATTGCACTCATCAACCTGGCGAATTTATACAAAGCAGAAGGCAAAATGAAAGAAAGCGAAGAGACTCTACGCCAGTTTTTAACGGCGTATGCGGATTCACGATATACGGACGAAGTGCTCTTTGAACTCGCGGACCACGTGGCATCAACCGGAAAAAAAGAAGAAGCCCTTTCGTATTTAAATGAAATTTTAGTTAGCCATCCGTATAGTACATACTTGGAAGAAACGCGACAAAAAATACGGGCATTGTCATCATCAATTCAATAAAAGCATGAAAATGAAGCATAAATTTCTCATCATCATCCTGTTTATTCTAACAAGTCATTCTGCGCTATTTGGACAGAAAATACTTATTAACATGGACTTAAAGCAGACGGATCATCTGAAGGCATACGGTGTGGCCTATTGGATTCTTGAGCAAGGTGTGAATGTTGAATGGTTGCTCAATTACCGCGGTGGATCCTTTATGATCGACAATTATCCCGAAATATTGCAAATTCTCAGATTGCGCGGTGTGAGTTTTGAAACGGTTGCTGCTGCACAAGTGACGCACATTTATGCTGAAATTGAATCGGGCAATATGGATGTCGTGCTTCTGGAGAAAGCACCCAAAATCGTCGTTTACACGCCACAAAACAAGCAGGTTTGGGACGATGCAGTCACGATGGCATTAAATTATGCTGAAGTGCCATACGAAAAGGTCTGGGATGAAGAAGTGCTTCGAGGCGATCTGGAAGATTACGATTGGCTGCATTTGCACCATGAAGATTTTACCGGGCAGTATGGAAAATTTTATGCTTCCTACAACAATGCGGCATGGTACAAAGAACAGGTCGCGATGAATGAAGCCATGGCAGCAAAACTTGGCTTTGTTAAAGTAAGTCAGCTAAAGTTGGCCGTGGTGAAGAAAATCAAAGCATTTGTTCATGCAGGTGGATTCGTGTTCGCAATGTGTTCAGCAACGGATTCTTTTGATATTGCATTGGCAGCTGAGGGTGTGGACATCGCAGAAGCAATTTATGATGGTGATCCGGCGCAAAGGAATGCAACAGCCCATCTTAACTTTCACCAAACATTGGCTTTTGAAAAATTTCACCTGATTGAAAATCCATTGATTTATGAGTATTCTGACATTGATGTACCGTCCACGCACAATCCACGCCCCCGTGATCCGCGCAGTGATTTCTTTGATCTTTTTGTTTTTTCAGCAAAATATGACCCCGTGCCCACAATGTTGACACAAAACCATGTTTCGGTGATTAAAGGCTTTATGGGACAAACCACAGCATTCAAAAAAGATGTTATTAAGCGATCGGTTACCATTATGGCTGAAAAGTCCGGTAGTGATGAAGTAAAATATATTCATGGCAATATTGGAAAAGGCACGTTTACGTTCTATGCCGGCCATGATCCGGAAGACTACCAGCACCTTGTTAATGATCCCCCAACCCAACTCGAATTGCATAAAAACTCACCAGGATACAGGCTTATATTGAATAATATACTCTTTCCTGCAGCCAAAAAGAAAAAACGCAAAACCTGACCGAATCGGAACGTAACCTGTTTCTTTTGTTGTAAGTTATGAGAAAGTTCATTATTTATAGCAAACTCTGAGCAACAAACTCACTTATTTAACTACAGCCAAAACATATGCCGACAAAGATTGCCGTAACCATCGGTGACATCAATGGAATCGGGCCGGAGGTCATACTCAAGTCCTTGCTGCATTTTCAAGATGTTGAAGATGCTGAATTCATTCTTTTTGGGCCGAAAGATGCATATACGTACTGGATTCAAAAACTGAGGTTCCTGGACAGCTCCGATTTCTTTGCTAACGATGAAAATTCCATTCGTATCGCTGAACCAGATAATTTACCGTCGGTGTCATTTTCGATTGGGAATCCGACTTCCACGAGTGGAGCAATTGCCGCAAAATCGTTAACGAAAGCCGTTGAAATGGCTCTGGCCGGCGAAGTGGATGCAATTGTCACTGCCCCCATTTCAAAATATGCACTGCAGCAAGCAGGATATCCTCACCCAGGGCATACGGAATTTTTATCTGAATTAAGCGGTGGAAACACCCCGGTCATGTTGATGGTTACAGGCGATGTGCGTATTGCCGTTGCAACAACCCATGTTCCTCTGAAAGATGTACCTGAACTGATTACATATGAATTGCTTACTGATAGAGTTTTGGTATTGCACCATGAATTGGTCGATCGATTCGGTATTGAAGCTCCACGCATTGCGCTTACAGCTTTAAACCCGCATGCCGGAGAAAATGGGAAAATTGGCCGGGAGGAGATCGAGACGATTTCCGACGTTGTAATTGAATTACAAAAGCAGGGACTGCATGTGTCAGGACCCTACCCCGCTGATGCGATCTTTGCGCGCTTGAACATGAATAAACTGCAAGACGCGTATCTTGCCATGTATCATGATCAGGGTTTAATTCCTTTTAAAATGCTTTCCCGGGGTAAAGGCATAAATTATACATGTGGATTACCTTTTATCCGTACATCACCTGACCACGGAACAGCATTTGATATCGCCGGACAAAACAAAGCAGATGAATCGAGTATGATGGAGGCAATTCAAATTGCTATCTCCCATGGATCGTACAGTAAAAGAAGTTGATAATTATGAAGTTGTCGCTTCATTTTATGATTATTTGATGCGACATGTTCAATACCGGCGCTGGTACCGTTTTGTTGTGAATGTGTTGAAACGTCATAATTTACACGAGGGTAAGCTTTTGGAAATGGCGTGTGGTACGGGGAATATGCTCATGCATTTTGCTAAAGCTGGCTGGCAATGTGTTGGTGTTGATAAGTCGCAGGCCATGCTAAACGTTGCGGCCGCAAAACTTGCGGACAATAAAAACAGAGTTGAGCTTATTTGTGGGGATATGAGGGATCAACGCATCTATGGTAATTTTTCTGCGGTAATTTGCCTTTACGACAGCATAAATTATTGCATGGGTGAAAGTGCATTGCACGATGCATTGCAGAACATGATCAATAATTTGGATTCCGGTGGCGTATTTATTTTTGATATTTGCACTATCAATAATTGCCGTCAAAATTTCCACAATTATTCTGAAAAGGAAGTTTTTCAAAACAAGGAATATACACGGAAGGCAACCTTTGATCCCTTTACCCACCAGCAAATAAATGAATTTTGGATAAACACAATCCCGGCTGAACATGTCGTGTTGCATGAAAGACATGTTCAGCAGATATTTAGAATTTCACAAGTGGATGAAATAGTAAAAGATATTGGCTCCTGTGAAATTGCAGGTATTTACGAAAATTACACACGAAGACCAGGTTCAGAAAAATCGGATCGCGTACATTTTATCATTATTAAATCATGAAAAATGTAAATTTTACCAATGTGACCTCCAGGTATGAGAACGGAGAAGGTATATCTGAAGCAAATTTCAGTCTGCAACAGGGCGAATTCGCGTTTTTATCCGGCCCAAGTGGTGCCGGTAAAACAACTATTTTAAAACTCATCCTCATGGCGCTGTTCCCGCAAAGCGGCACAGTCGAAGTGGGAAATTTTAGTTCTTTTAACATTAAACGAACAGAAATTCCTTTGCTTCGACGGCAAGTTGGGTGTGTTTTTCAGGATTTTCGTTTATTGGAAGACCGCAATGTGTATGAGAATATTGCTTTTGTTTTGCGGATAATCGGGCATCGTGAAAAGTATATTAAGCGCAGAACATTCAGGATGCTCGCAGAAGTTGGTTTGAGCCATAAACGCAACCAAATGCCTGCTCAACTTTCGGGTGGAGAACAGCAACGTGTTGCTATTGCACGGGCTATGGCAAACGACCCTTTTATTATCCTTGCAGATGAACCAACCGGAAACCTCGATCCTGAAACTGCAGCGGGTATTTTGGATCTTTTTAAAATTATAAATGACCGGGGTACAGCCGTTTTGATGGCGACCCATAATAAAAACCTGATCGACAAATATCCATATCGCATTATTTATCTTCAGCATGGAAGAGTTGTTGAGTGAACTTGTTATTCTTCATAATTTCGGAAGGATTTGCTGGGATAAGGCGGTCAAAATTTTCAGCGATTCTGACAATTCTCAGCCTGCTTATAACGCTTACATTGCTCAATATCTATTTTCTGATCAGCCAAAATATTCTGCAGCGAGTTGGAGAATTGAAAGGACAAATTGCTGTCGAAGCTTTTATAGAAGAGGGATTGAGTGAAGAAGATATCGCTGCATTGCGAACAAAAATATTAAACAAGGTTGCGATTGATTCTGTAGTTTACCTTAGTAAGGAAAATGCCTTACTAAGATTTGCCGATTTGTTTGGTGATGATTATGATCATATAGTCGAAGAAAATCCACTTCCGGCCAGTTTTCAAATTAAAATAAAAATTGACGAAACGGAGTTAAAAATAACAGACGCAATTGAAGCCATTGAAAAGCTCGATGGGATTGACGAAGTTGTGTTTCATAAAAAGCTCATCACGGCAATTAATTATTTTGCCAGCTCATTACGACGAAATATTCATTCTATTGGATTTGGTTTGATCGTTTTCTGTTTTGGTTTGTTGTGGATTAATATAACGATTACAATGAATTCAAAGGCGCGGCTGATTGAAACCATGCTATTGGTTGGCGCTAAGCATGCTTTGATTCGATGGCCTTTTTATGTGCAATCGATGGTGGAGGGCGTAATCGCAGGCGTTGGCTCTATTATTATTTTGTACTTTATCCAAATCAATTTCAATATTAAAAGCATCCTGCATTCCGATACCCCGTATTTGTTACCAATACTTATCATTTTCATCAGCTTAAGCTTTTCCTTTGTCACTTGTTTTATAACGATTCGCAGGCGAATTTGAGCAGGAGTTTTTGCTTGACAAGCCATATGAAAATTATTATCTTCCTCGAATGTCTAGATGAGTGATGCTCCTGTAAAAACAAGAATATGCTACGGCCAGATGGAAGCTTTAGAGCTAACAAAACGTGAACAATTTGTATTAACGTCAATAATTGAAAAATTCGTGGCAAGTGCGAATCCGGTTGGTTCAAAATTAATCGAATCGGATTGTCATGGTGCGATTAGTTCTGCAACTATTCGAAATGTGATGTCTGAGTTGGAATTGCGCGGGTTTGTAAAGCAGCCGCACACCTCTGCAGGCAGAATGCCAACAGACAAAGGCTACAGGTTTTATGTCGATACACTGATGCCTGTTCAGGCGCTTTCCCTGCAAGAGAAGAATAATATTTACAATACTATTATCAGTGTGTCGAAAGATGTAAGTGACGTTTTGGAAGCAGCAACCCAAACATTGGCTCGCATTTCGAGTCAGCTGGGGCTGGGGCTCGCCCCCCGATTCTATGAGGGGATTTTTGAGAAAATTGAACTAATCCCGATCGCCTTCAAAAAAATTCTGGTTGTGATTAGTATTGAGTCTGGATTTGTCAAGACAATTACGCTGGAAATCGATAAGGATATTTCGAGGGAAAGGCTCGAGGAAACAGCTCGCATTATTAATGAGCGTTTAAGCGGCCTTTCGCTAAAAGAAATTAAAAAAACGATAGACAGGCGTTTAAGTGGCTTGCTGGACAGTGAAAACAATTTTATCGATTTCGTGATCAACTCCTCGGGCAAAATCTTTGCTGATTTATCTCCAAATGATTTGCATCTTGGCGGGACGGCTAATATAATGAGTTTGCCGGAATTCTCCGACCATCAAAGCATTGTAAAAATAATGGAACTCATTGATGATAAGGAAATTTTAATTCATCTGATGAGTGATGAAAATTCAGTTGAGTTGATTTCAGAAAATAATATTCGCATAACAATAGGCGAAGAAAACAAGAAGGAACTTGTTTCCCATTGTTCTCTCATTACGACGACCTATGAGATTGGCAATATTTCAGGACGCATTGGAATTATCGGTCCAACGCGAATGAATTATTCAAAACTCGTAGTGTTGGTCGATTATATGTCAAAAGTATTAACAGATGTTTTCAAGATGAACAACGATTAAGTAACTCGTTTTTTGAGGCTATAATGAAAGAAAATACATCAAAAAAAGATAAAAAAGCACCAGAAAAAAAATCCGGAAATGAGAAGGGGAAAAAAAAGTCAGCAGCAAAAAAGGAGAATGGTGAGTTAATCAACAAAGCTCATGAGCTTGAGATCCAGTCTCTCAATCAGGAAATAGAAAAGCTGAACGAGCAAATTCTGCGAAGAGCAGCAGAATTTGAAAATTTTAAGAAGCGCAAAGAACGTGAAGTAGATGAATTTTGGAAAACAGCCAATGCTGGTTTAATCAAAAAAATTCTGCCAATAGTTGATGATTTTGAACGGTCCATTGCTGCTGCAAAAACAGACCATGACTGTGATGCCCTGCTTAAGGGTATCGATCTGGTTTATAAATCATTGCAATCGTTGTTGAAGGATGAAGGCGTTGAAGAAATTGATGCCCTGAATCAGCCCTTTGATCCTGAAATACATGAAGCATTAATGCAGATCGAAAATGAAGATGCTGATTCGAATATCGTATTGGACCAGCATCAAAAGGGCTATAAACTGGGGGATGTTTTGTTGCGCCCGGCACAAGTCGTTGTGAGCAAATAACCCGAAAGAGATTTTACTTCTATGGCAAAAAGAGATTATTACGATATTTTAGGGATTGAGCGCAACGCAACGGCTGATGAAATTAAAAAAGCCTATCGAAAGCTGGCGATGGAACATCACCCCGATAAAAACCCGGGTGATAAAAGTGCGGAAGAACGGTTTAAGGAAGCTTCTGAGGCTTATGAAGTATTGCGCGATCCGCAAAAACGCCAAAGATATGATGCTTATGGTCATGCGGGTATAAAAGTTCAGGCGAATCCTTTTGATGGGATGGAATTTGACCTTTCTGATGCACTGCGGACATTTATGTCTGGTGGTTTTGGTGGCTTTGGTGACATCTTTGGCATGGGTGGTGGACGGAGTCAGCGTGACCGGAAATTGCGCGGTGCTGATCTTCAACTTAAAATGGCTTTGGCTCTTGAAGAAATTGCCACTGGTGTTGTAAAAAAAATACGCATTAAAAAACAAATAAAATGCAATACATGTAATGCAACAGGTGCCAAGTCTGGTAGTGCTCCATCGACCTGCCCTGACTGCAACGGTGCAGGCGAAATACGAAATGTATCTCGTTCTATATTTGGGCAATTTGTAAATATCACAACCTGTACCCGTTGTAACGGAAGCGGGGAAATAGTTAAAGATTATTGCATGGATTGTCGGGGAGATGGTCGCATCCGTGGAGATCATGAAGTCGAAATTGAAATACCAGCTGGTGTAGCAACAGGTAATTATCTGACTATTCAAGGTGAGGGCAATGTCGGACCGAAAGGCGGTCCTGCGGGCGATGTAATTGTAATCATCGAAGAAAAGGAACACGAATACTTCGAGCGAAATGGCAATGATATCATTTATGAATTGCCGATAAGTTTTTCGCAAGCTGCATTGGGTGATAAGGTTAAAGTGCCAACATTGAATGGTTCTGCCGAAATTGATATCACTCCCGGAATTCAATCCGGTAAAATTTTAAGAATGCGTTCAAAGGGATTGCCGCATTTGCGCCATCATCAGCGGGGTGATCAATTACTTCGAATTCGAGTTTGGACGCCGACGAAGTTAACAAAAGACGAGCGGGCAATATTTGAGCAGCTGCAGAAGAGTGACAATATGCGTCCTCCCAAATCTGTAAAATCAGTTTTTGAAAAACTTAAAGGAGTTTTTAACTAAAAGGAGTAAAATGGGGGGCTTTTCGCGACAGCAGACTTTGGTTCTGGCAATAATGCTTGTATTATATTTGGCAGGACTTGCTTTTAACGAATGGATTATTGAACCAAAAGATGCTCCTGAAGTTGATAAAAAAGAACTCGAAAGATTTATAGCAATTTCGGATAGTCTTAATGCAATTACCCATAAATTGGAATATCGAAATACAAAGAAAAAGAAAAGATTATCTAGTAAAATAAACATAAACAGCGCGACTGCGACAACCTTGTTGCAATTACCGGGTATTGGGAAAGTAATTGCTCAGCGAATAATTGATTACCGCGAGCAAAATGGATATTTTACAAGCGAAAACCAGCTTAAGAAAGTAAAAGGCATCGGTGAGAAAAAATTTCTTTTAATTAAAGAAAATATTGTGTTACATTAGTTCAAAGTTCAAAAATAAATAAGGATGTCAGTTAATAATGCGATATCCTAAAAACCCAACAGTATTTCCGGAGAGAGGGAGGAAATATGGCTGATAATTAT
>QQUM01000763.1 GCA_008501545.1 Calditrichota bacterium | reverse complement strand
TGTAGCGCCAGAATTGCAGCCCCCAGTTTTGTTCCTGTCGTGTGCCGTCATAACGCAATTGGGAAAAGGGAATTCGAAATTCTGCAGTCCAGCCGTGGCCATTGATTTGTGCTGCCCCTTCCCATACCGCGTCCCAGCCGGAATCTTCTTCATCATCGTTATAAAAGAGAATATCCCGTTTCACACCGCGTGGATTGATGCCAAAAACAAAAGCCGTGCGTTGGTCGCCATAACTGTCGATTGACACTTCAAACCAGTCGGAATAATCATCGCCATCGCGGCGGAAAAGCTGGCCGGCTATTTTTTCCGGTTCCGTATCATACAGTTGTGCGCAAACGTAGAGATTCTGTTCATCATAAACGATACGAATTTCAGACTTTTGTGTCGCGGGTTGTCCGGAATTCGGTTCGTACTGCGTAAATTTATTTGTTGGCGGTGCCATGCCCCATTCATCTTTGTTGAAAATGCCGTCAATTGCGGGTGGTTTTGTAACTTTATGTGCAGTGTACCGGGGTTCGTCAGTGGGCGTTTCTTTAGCAGCAGCATTGCAAAAAAAGCAGGAGACGATAATAGCGGCGCAGCATAATTTCATAGGTGATCCTTCCTTAGTAAATTATAACAAATTCATCATAGACATGGACACAGTTTTTGTGCAAAAGGTTGCATGTTGAATCATTTGATTCGAATGTGTCTTTGTCAGGCTTTCATGTTGTTGGCGGACATCCCGTTATTACTATTTGATTTTGTACCGGTGCATCCTTAGATTTCATTCATCCCCAAAGTTGAAAATGCAAAATTTCGAATCTGAATTTAAATGAAATGCTCAATATGCCGGATATCATCAAAATTGATCGAATGACATTCACCTGGGAAGATGCGGTTGACCCGCTTTTTGAAAATGTCACCTTGCAATTGCATTCCGGCTGGACTGGGCTCGTCGGTGCAAACGGCAGTGGAAAAACGACTTTTTTGCATCTGCTAACACGTAAATTGACGCCGGTGAGTGGTGTTATAAAGATACCCGACCCTTTGTTTCATTGTGAACAACGGACTGATGATCCACCCGCTGATCTGCCAGCCTTTATTGCCTCAACCTCAAAAAGCGCCTACCGCATTAAAAACGTGTTGGAGATTGATGATGCATGGTTCGAGCGATGGCACAGTTTAAGCCATGGCGAACGAAAGCGCTGCCAACTCGCAGTAGCCCTGTTTCTCAATCCTGTCGTGCTGGCTGTGGATGAACCGTCCAATCATTTGGATGCTGCCTCAAGAAGGGTACTTTTCAATGCTTTGCAACGATTTCGCGGCATTGGCCTGCTGGTTAGCCATGATCGCGAATTGCTTGATGGATTGTGCCAGAATACGCTCTTTCTCAGGCCGCCATCGATTGAATTGCGAAAGAGTATTTACAGTATTGCTGCAACGGAATTGGAAAATGAAAATCGTGCCGCTCAGCGTCAACATGAACATGCCCGGGACCAGGTCAAGAAGTTGCGCAAACAAGTTACACAACAGCGGCAGAATGTTGCACACTCAAAAAATTTGGTCTCAAAGCGAAATATTTCCGCTCGAGACCACGATGCGCGTTCCAAAGTTGATCAGGCCCGTCTCAGTGGTAAAGATGCAATCGCCGGTCGCAAGCTCACCACCTTAAAAAACCGTCTGGATAAATCGGAGCAGCATAAAAAGTCACACACATACCAAAAAGCACAACCTGCAGGAATTACGGTCGATGCACGCTATGCCGAGCGCTATTTCCCTTTTATCGTTCCAACCGGCACGATAAAACTCGGCGACCAGAAGGCACTGAATTTTCCGGAATTGCCAATTGCTGCCGGAGAAATTATTGGCATCGTCGGGAACAACGGGGCAGGGAAGAGTACCTTGCTGAGGCATGTGTTGGAAAAACTACTTTTGCCTGAAGCACTGCTGGTCTACATACCGCAGGAAATTCCCGCATCGCAGTCGCAAGTTTTGGTGAGACGCGTGCAAGCCTATGATTCTGCAATCAAGGGGCAGTTGATGACCATCATCAGTCGATTGGGCTCAGATCCGGCACGTTTGTTGGAAACCGCGCTGCCAAGCCCGGGAGAAGTGCGCAAACTCATGCTTGCTGAAGGTATCTTGCGAAATCCGGGATTAATTGTAATGGATGAACCAACAAATCACATGGATTTGCCGTCGTTGCGTTCGATTGAGATAGCATTAGCTGAGTGTGAATGCACGCAATTGCTGGTTAGTCACGATCAGGTCTTTTTGCGTCAGTTAGTGAATTATTACTGGCTATTTGAACAACAGGATGCGTCGACATACCGTGTGCGGATTGCACACGATAATATATAGGAATTTATGATTTTCTCCTGGCAAATTAAGGTTGTCTGTTAATCTGAGTTATTCATGGATCGTAGCTGCCAAATAAGGTAATAAGATTTTGGTGTTCGGTGTTTTTGCAGACTACTAAGGTTTTATTGCAAAAATAAGGTTTTTTCAAACACCGGGCTGGATGTATTTGTGAATTTCATGTTTTAATACAACCCGTTTCACTAGTTTATAATTAGGTCAGGTTAAATGGCTGGTACAGTGCTCCCGGGATTATCGACAGACTATCGAAGTCGTAGTCAGTAAAATATAAATACTATGTATATTGCTATTTTTATTACTAATGT
>QQUM01000636.1 GCA_008501545.1 Calditrichota bacterium | reverse complement strand
ACTGCGTGTGCCGGAGGGAACGTACATGCAATACTACGCGCCCAATTCAAACGAAAATATTTACACCAACGAATGGCACGGGCCGTATTTCGGTTTTCTGAATAGCTTGCGCACTTTTGATTACACTGATTCGCCAATTCGCTTGCGTCCGATAAACGTGTATTACCATTTTTACAGTGGAGAGAAATGGGCGGCATTGAATGCGTTGAAATCCGTTATCGATAATTCGATAACCGGTGAGGTAGCGCCTGTTTTTGCCAGCGATTATTTGCGTATCGTGCATGGATTTTTTTCAGCAAAAATTAAAAGTGACGGGCCACAACAATGGAATGTGCGTAATATGGGTGCATGCCGAACGGTACGTTTTGATAATACAGACATGCAACCGGACTTTGAAAAATCACGCAATGTGATTGGCTTCCTGCACCATCAGAAGAACGTGTATGTGCATCTGGGTCCGGCAGATACGAGTCTTATCGTGCTGACAAAGAAACCGGCACGCAAAGTGTATCTTCGCCAGGCTTCCCATACACTTGAAGATTTACAGCTTTCACAAAAGCATATTGCATTTCGTGCTGCCGGATTCGGGAAGGGTCATTTCACATTTAACAATCTTCTTCCGGCAACCAGCTATTCAGTTCACATGAATGGTAACAAAGAAGTACAGAAAACCGATGAGCAGGGACAACTTCGCCTTGCGTGCGAAATGCATGGCCGGCTACATGTTACTCTTTTACTGGAATCGAAGAATGGCACGACAGAATAGCGCACCAGACAGGGAATCGTCTTATTCGACCGTTCGGCAAACGGTAGCCATGGCATCATCGATGTATGCGGTGCCACAGGATACATTACGGCACAACGCCTATCGCGACGATAAACAGGATATTTCCTATAGAACGTTAATCACATTGTTTGGTATTTTAAATTTAATCAACATGGCTTTTTTTTCCTGTCATCACAACAGCGTCTCTCCCAGGCAACGACTGAGCGGTGTGGAAAGCTGGGTTTGCTGCTACAACAGTGTTGTGCCAACAACGGATATCGCCCCTTATGACCTTGCTGTTGTTGATCCGGATGCACAAATTGACGTGGCCGCACTCCAGGCTGCCGGAACAAAAGTCGTCGCTTATCTAAGCCTTTTGGAAGTGCAGCCATCGCGCTGGTTTTGGCACGATATCGTCGGCACGGATGCAATCTTGTTCGAAAAAACTGTTTTCGATGGTTATTTTGCTGATGCCCGCTCACAGGAGTGGCAGCAAACCGTTATCGATTTGATTATCCCGGCGATTTTAAAAAAAGGATTTGATGGCATTTTCCTCGATACCATCGATTCGGCTGAATATCTTGAAGTGCTTAAAGATGGGAAACGCTATCCCGGCATGCAGCGGGCAACGGCTGTGCTCATCGAAGCGATACGCATCAAATTTCCTGACAAAATTCTCATCGCCAATCGCGGATTCGCAATGCTGCCTGATTTCGAGCCATTCATCGATGGTTTGCTGGCGGAGTCTGTGCTATCGGTTTATAATGCCGACACGGAAAAAGCGACTGTGCGCGATTCGGCACAGTACAGCGGTTATCTGCAGATGATGACCGAATTTCAACGCAGCGGCGGACTCCTCCTGACGCTCGATTATGCAATAAACAGCAGTCCGCTGGTGCAGAAGCGGCTCATTGCATCTGCGAAACAGCATGGTTTTGTTCCCTATTTGAGCGATCCGGCGTTAACCGCGGTTTATCATACTGCACTGGAGCTTATGAATGGGAATTAAAAAACGCTGGATTGCCTTTTTTCTGGTGGGCATTCTTGGCATAACTGTACTGCTTTACGCTTCAGATACACGGCTGATAGATTTACATGTCAAATCGGGGGAATATGAGGAAGCGATTCGTTTATACGAAAATGTTCTTTTCACGCAGCCACAAAATGCCCGCCTGCACTACGAGTTAGCGAACGTCTTTCTTTTGGCTGATCGCAGCAATGAAGCGCTTGAATATTTGCACAAAGCATATGCGCTTGGCGACAATTCTGACAGATTGTTGCGGCAACTCTACTCGGCTTATCAGAAAAATGAAAATCGCAACGGCATGATTACGATGCTCGAAACGCTGGTAAAACGCCATCCGAAAGACCGCAACCAAAGAGCGCAATTGGCGGCGCTTTATGCATGGGCAGATCAACCGGACGCAGCCATTACGCATTATCGTTATTTGCTGGAGCACGAACCGGACAATGCCGAATTCGTCTACAAACTCAGTTCGCTCTATCAGGCGGATCAATCCTATGCTAAAGCCGCTGTTGTGCTTGAAAATTATCGCACATATGCTCCTTCCGATGAGAAAGCGTCGCATCTTCTCGCCGATGTGTACCTTGCAGACGGTCGTTGGAAAAAGGCGGCAGCGTATTATGAACAATTTGTGCGTGATAATCCAGCGGATATTGCACTACGTGACCGGTTGGTGGAAATCTATAAATGGAAAAAAAAGGCACCCCGGGCTTTGCCCCATCTGCATTATTTGGCTGATGCAGAGTTCGCAAGCCGGGCGACCTATCGCAACCAGTTTTTGGCGCTCTCCAGGCAATATGAACCGCTGCATGCAGTGCATTACCTGGAAAATCGTTTGAAGATGGAACCGGAAAATACGAATGTGCATCTAGAGCTTGCCG
>QQUM01000440.1 GCA_008501545.1 Calditrichota bacterium | reverse complement strand
AGTCTCTACAAACGCTACAACGATGCGGTGGCACAACGGGGCATGACAGCTTACAATGTGCACGGCAATCATGATATGAATTTTCATGTGCCCGGCGATGAATATGCAGCCGAAACATTCCGCCGTATTTTTGGTCCGGAGTATTATTCCTTTGATTACGGTGATGTCCATTTTATCCTGCTCGACGACATCGATTACAAAGGGTGGAACAAGGAAGAAAATAAAAGAGGGCGCTATACAGGTTATATTCATGACAAACAGCTGCAATGGCTGCAAAACGATTTGCAACATGTACCCGAACACAAACTCGTTGTTCTTGCGAAGCACATTCCCATCGCAACCGATTTGTCAGATGGTGATTACAACAAAGTAACGAATCGCGACAAACTTTTTGCCATTTTGAAAAGCCGGAAAAAGCTGCTGGCGCTTTCAGGCCATACCCATGCAACAGAAGTATTTAAATTTGGTGAGCGCCATGGCTGGCACAGTGAGACCAAATTTGTCAGTATTAATCCGGGTGCAGCCTGTGGTGCCTGGTGGAGCGGGCCAAAGGATATTCGCGGCGTACCAGCGGCAATGGGTGTGGATGGTTCCCCGAACGGATACTATGTTTTTGAATTTAACGGCAGCGATTATAGTTACCGTTTCAAAGCAGCAAACCAGCAGGCATCCGACCAGATTCGAATTTCCTTTCCACGCGGTAAAATTCAATTGGGTGATTCCGTGCAGCAAAAGATCGTAGTTAACGTTTTCGCCGGTGGTATGGACACCGGGGTCGATTATCAAATCGATGATGGTGGGCTCGTACCGATGCAGTACGGCAAAATAGCCGATCCTTTCGTGGTGGCGTATATGCAGAACAACGAGGATTCAATTGCCGAATGGATTCGCAGCAGCCCAAGATCAACCCATGTCTGGTATGCTGATTTTCCGGAGGATCTCTTCCCTGGTATGCACACGATTAAAATTATTGCGACAGATCATCAGAAAAAATCGTACACGAAAACAGCTGTATTTGAGATCGAGGAAAATCAAAAATGAAAATAGTCGTTTTAGGTGCAGGTCTCGTCGGTGGACCAATGGCAGTGGACCTGGCTAAGGAAAAACAGTTCGAGGTCACAATTGTCGACCGTGACGCACAAGCACTTGCGAAAATCGCACATAATCAGAATCTGCATACTGTAACGCAAGACCTGGCCAATCCGGTTAATGTATCCGCCCTGGTTAATAATTTCGATTTCGTTGTGAATGCAGTTCCCGGTTTTATGGGATTCCGCACATTTGAAGCTGTCATAAAAGCCGGAAAAAATATCGTGGATATCGCATTTTTTCCGGAAGATCCCTTTCAGATGAAAAAGCTGGCCGAAGAAATGGGTGTCATAGCGATAATGGATTGTGGTGTTGCGCCCGGGATGAGCAACATTCTTGTCGCACATGCTGCAACGCAAATGGATACTGCTGCAGAAGCAACTATCTTCGTCGGTGGCCTGCCACAGGTGAGAACCTGGCCATGGGAATATCAGGCGGTCTTCTCCCCGATCGATGTTATTGAGGAATATACACGTCCGGCTCGCCTCGTAGAAAATGGCGAAGTCGTCGTTAAGGAAGCCTTAACCGAGCTTGAATTGCTTGATTTCCCCGGCGTTGGCACACTGGAAGCTTTTAACAGCGACGGCTTGCGCACGCTCGTCGATACGATGTCCATTCCCAACATGAAAGAAAAAACCCTGCGCTATCCGGGTCATGTGGAACGGGTGCGCTTACTGCGGCACACAGGTTTTTTCTCCCAGGAAGCAGTGGAAATAAATGGCTCGATGATTAGACCGATCGACCTCACGGCAAAACTGCTTTTCCCTCAATGGGAAATGCGAAAAGATGACCGTGATATAACCATAATGCAGGTGCAGGTCATCGGCATGAAAGATGGGAAAAAGATCAGCCACACGTTCGACTTGTTGGACCATTTCGATACGGCAACAAGCACTCGCTCCATGGCACGAACCACTGGCTACACGGCAACTGTGGTGACACGTATGCTTGCGCAAGGCGTGTACAAACAAAGCGGCTTGACTGTACCCGAACACATCGGGAAAGATGCCAAAGCCGTTGCTTTCCTGCTGAATGGCCTGGCGAAACGTGGTGTACACTATAAAGAAACTGTTCGAGAAAGTGCCTGAGCGCAATCCGAACGAATTGCTTTAAACACATTACAAAGTGGGCACGCAGCGTCTTAATTCAGTGTCTGAATTCGAAGCAATATTGAAAATCATCGTAGTAGAGCCACGCATAGAGCATTATGTTTTTGTTTTGTATTGAAAGAATTTTTCTCTTTATTAGCTACACAACGGAGTGGAGTGAATTAAATTCAGAGAGGGAAGATGGAAAAGTACGAGATAATTATCGATGCAATGGGTGGGGATCATGCCCCCGGTGAAATCATCAAGGGAGCAGCACAAGCTTGTCGTGAAAGTGAAACCCTGTTTTGCGTATTTGTCGGTGATACAAGCCGCATCAAACCATTGATTCGTGCCGAAAACATTCCGGATGATCGCTGGAAAATTGTGCACGCATCGGAAGTCATCGAAATGGATGACCACCCAAAAGAAGCGGTAAATGAAAAAATCGATGCAGCGATCAATGTTGCGTCACGGCTGATGCGTGATCACAAAGGGGATGCG
>QQUM01000113.1 GCA_008501545.1 Calditrichota bacterium | reverse complement strand
CATCCCGACCAGCGCATAAAGCCCATAGTTTTCCGAAGGTAATCCCGGAAAAACTACATGCATGATCGCATAAAATAAAAATCCACAGGAACTGCCAATCACCAGGGCTGGAGCAAAAACACCACCTGCCCCCCCTGCCCCCAGCGTGACAGAAGTCGCGATTATTTTTAAACTGACGATCAAAAAAACCATTGCAATACCGGCAGAAAACTCACCAGAAATAAGCTGCTGCACGAATTCATAACCTTCCCCGCGAATGTGTGGCACTTCAAAACTGATTAATCCGATAAACAATCCCCCGGCGGCTGCTTTGTAGATGGCGTTTTTAAAATACTTCTCAAGTTTAACAGAAGTGTAGCGCAACATTCGTATGAACAAAACAGACACGATAGCGCAAACGATCGACAGGCCGATCGTGGCCACAATATCGGTGAGCGACACAGCACCTAACGAATGGGTAAATGGGATTTGATTGCCGTTAAGCAACCGGCTTATTTCCGTCCCTGTAACCGAGGCAATTGCAACAGGCAGCATGTACACCGGCGCCCAGTCACCGATTATCACTTCCATCGTGAAAATGATTCCGGTAATTGGTGCATTGAAAATAGCAGCAATCGCTGCAGCGGCGCCGGATCCGGTAACAGCGACTTTGACTTTTTCATCAGCTTTGAAGAAACGCGCTATATTGGAGCCGATCGCGGCGCCGCTTACGGTAACCGGTGCTTCCGGCCCTGCAGAACAACCGGAGGAAATGGTGACGAGGCTACCCAATAATTTGGAAAATGATGAGCGAAACTTAATATTCCCGCCTTTTAAACTGATGCTATGGATAACCTCAGGTAAACCGTGCCCTTCGAAATCCTTGATGAAATATTTCAGCAAAACAACCGTCAGCACCAATCCGGCAACCGGAAGAAAAATTTTCCATCCGGCGCCATCGATAATATGTGAATGATGGTGGAAAAATTTCAGGCTGTAGTTCAACCCTATCGCTGCCAATCCGCTCGTTATGCCAACGATGAAGCCGATAGCGCCCAGCTTATAATGCGCATCGGAATTGATCAAAGCCTGTCGCAGCCAGGATAAACCGAACGCTCTTTTTTTTAGTTTATTCAGCCTCACGCTCAATCAACCTGATTTTTTCCAGGAGTGTATCACTATTTTTCTTGCTTTTTAAAAGTGATTGCACATCCTGATTTTGTAGTACAAAACTAATTTTTGACAGGAGTTTTAGATGCTCTTTGGTCGTAGTTGTAAACATCATGAAGAGGACAAAGACGGGAATATCATCAATTGCATTGTAGGGAATGGGATTTTGTGTAAATACAACCGGCAGATGTGCTTCCTGCAATTTCAAATCGATCCTGTTTCGTGTATGTGGAATGGCGACACCATGGCCTATGCCGGTCGAAGCCAGCTCCTCCCGATTCAGGAGTTCATTCAAAAGCATTTTGCGATCGACGTTTTTAAGGAAGGATAATTCGCTTAATGAACTCTTTAACACTGAATAGACATTTGTTCCGGGTACATCGTAATAAATGCCTCCCCGTTCGATCGCCTGACAAAGATAAGTGTTCTGGGCTCCTGGGTTCGGTTCCTCGGTCGCCGATTTTGCAATGTTAAAATCATGCTCTCTCGCCCATTTTACAATTTCATCTCTATCGAAACGAACTCTGTTTTTTATTGTTTTATATGGAATTTTTCCCTGGTGTTCCCATCGCTGCACCGTGATCGGGGAGACACCAAGAAGTTCGGCAATTTGTTTTTCTGTATATAGTCTTTTTCGCATGGTTATTATGTCGGGATAATTTTTGTCCCGTTTATCGTCTGAATTAAAAATCGTTTTGAGAAACTATCAATGTACTGTTTCAAGGATAAAAATGCAATGATTAGCGCGAGAACGATAGTTCGCTATGATTAAATAAAAAGGAACATAGATTTCTAAGACTGCATCTATACATGACTCTGCTTTCCCGCAGTATCGTCTAAAACCAATTCGATATCTTTCAAATGATGAAAAATACACATGCCGCATTAAAAGTTGTAGCTGATGGTGGCAGTCCACCGATCTTTACCTGGCGCTACCATAAGTGCCATCGTATGATTCTCCCGGCACGACACACTTTTTGAAGAAAGAACCGCCATCAGCCAACCCATAACAGCTTGAGAAAAATAATGCTTGTCATCGTTTATTCGTGACCAGCCCGTAAAGGTGGATGCGACATAAAATCCGGTTTTCAACAGGCGGGCCTTTACCATTTTTCCCGCAGCTAAAAATGGAACGGCTCCCATAAATGCATGCCCCGAGACACTGTTGTCATCATTGAAGGGACGCCAGTGGGAATCATTCTCCGTCGGCCGGGAGGCCCCAAGCCCATTTTGCAGGGCAAGAACCGGTGGGGCACCGACCAGTATCATGCGCAAGGAATATTCGCCCCAGAGGCTTACAGATTGCAAAATTTTATTTGTGGGCATATACTTTAATGCGAATGCACCCAAATACACAGGCAGCATCACCATGCCATCTCCGAATGGCTTAGCCATTGAGGCAAAGTGATCACTGCTTCCACTGCGCATATCCGAATGATACCAATAGCGAACTTCCTGATCCGCCCTGGTGAGAGAAAGCACTGCACCTGCACCTAAAATCGCTGTCAGCAGGAGTAAATTTCGGCCTCCATA
>QQUM01000720.1 GCA_008501545.1 Calditrichota bacterium | reverse complement strand
ACGGTAGAAATACAAACCGGATGGCACTTTCATACCGGCAGCATTTTTCGCATACCAGCCAAATTGATGCGTTCCGGCAGCCAATTGTCCATTCACAAGAACTTTGACCAATTGACCGGAGGTTGAATAAACGGCCAGTTTCACTTGAGAGACTTCGGGCAAGGCGAAGGAAATTGTCGTACCCGGGTTGAAAGGATTCGGGTAATTTTGTGCCAGGCTGAAGTCATCAGGAATTTCATTGGCAGCGACATCCGTAGTTGACTGCACCTCAGCGGAAATCGGGCCATGGAACGTGAGTTCGCCATTGTAATTCACATCAGCCAATTGATAGAAATAGGTATTGCCTGCAACCACGTCAACATCAACAAAGCTGTAGCTGTGCTCATCTGCAGCAGACCCGGCGCCATCGATCATGTCATCGCTGATGCGGACATATTCACCATCTTCCGTATCACTGCGATAGATAAAAAAGCCAAGGTTTTCCGTTTCCGTTGCGGTTGACCATTCAAGCACAACACCCTCTGCACCGCTGTATGCTGCAAAGGTCGTGAGTTCAACCGGAACGAGCACATCGCAATCCATGGTATTGCACCAGGGATCGTATTCAACCAGTGGTGTAACGGCATCGCCGGTGCCCAGCGGATTATTGTAATCCGGTGTGCTCGGCAATGTTTTGGGATCGTACGGCCCGGTTGGATCGCCCCACCAGTTGCCGGTTGCATCGACGACACTCTGGCTGTGATTGACGACACCACCATAGGCAGAACCATCGACACCGCCGTAGGTTTGCACATTGCCGGAAATTTTCACGCTGTGAACTTCAACATTGGTCGGTGTCGCATTGTTTTTACCTGGTTCACCAAAACGCAAACCGCGCTCGTTTCCAGTAACTTCGCCGCCGGTGATGGTTACGATATCCAGGCTGGCAGGATTGCCGGCGTAGCTGCCATCATCACGTGCTTTAATCATGATGCCGGCGCCTTCTTTAACACCCAGGCCATTATCGGTGACGATGCAATCGGTGAAAACCAGATTCTGGAACGTTCCATATTTCAGGTTGATATCAAATCCGCCATTCCATGTTGCATTCCAGAAACCGGTATTGATTCCATTGTTATGAATTGTGCACGACTCGAATGTTGCGTCCGACAATTTTTCAACATAAATACCTTTGGCATCGTTGCTGCTGAAACTGGTATTTGTCACCGAGATATTTGTAGCTGTCGTCGGTGTCGCCGAACTGTTGAAAAAGTACCAACCGTAGGTCAGGTTATCAAACGCACTGTCGACGATTTCCAGATTATCCAGATTTGCTGTTGCGTTGACGTTCAATCCACGTTCGGCTTCAGTGTCGTTGGTTTCATTGGTGCCAACGATAAAGACATTATCCAGCTTCACATAAGACACGCTCAGTCCTGCGCCAATGTCAATACCAATGACGTTGACAGGCTCAATGCGCACATCCTGAAAGAGAAGCGGATCAACAGCTGAACTGCCGGAGCCTGTAAGTGAAACCACAGCTGTATTCGTCGATTTTTTCAGAACAGAGTTGGTTGCATCACTTGCGCCACTGCCTGCGCCAATAATGGAGAGCTTTTTGTCGACAGTGATGTTTTCGGTAAATGTTCCTGCTTTTACATGAATGACATCACCAGCGCTGGCTGCGTCGATAGCTGTTTGAATGCTCATCGGATTCACACCGTCATTGCCGACGATAAAACTGTCATCGGACAAATCGCGGACATAGCGGTCGGCGATAAAATGACCGAAAGATGGTGCAGAAGCACCTGCGGTGAGCGCATCCGATTCGTTCGTAAAGAAGTTGATGCGAATCTGATTTGGTGCATCATCCTGTGTACCATGCAGGGAATAACCGACATCGCTTAATTGCAATGTCACATCAGCGCCATCGAGGATATTGGTGCTGTAGGTAATAAGCGCGGCGCCAGCTGGTGGAATTGGTGTCCCACCGTTGTAATCCCCCATTTCAATCTGGATGAAAGAGTCGATGCTGTTTGTCCCGCTAAAAACAATACCACTGGTCCCAACTGGATAGTAACGACCCCAGGTCCCAACATTGTAGTCACCCCAGGCATTATTAACAGTTGTCATATTGTTGAATTCGATATTCACGCCGTCGATGGTCGAAACACCAAATCCAAGATTATCGCGTGAATCGATATCGGTGAGATATGAGTTGGTTACACCGTTGAGATCGACACCCGTGCGATACCATTCTTTTACCGTCAAGTGTTCGGCAGTAAAATTGTCAACACCGCTTGGCTTCACGCCATACCGTGCGGCTGAATTCGTGACATCACCAACAAGTGTAAAGTATTGTAATGTTACATCATCGGCCGAGATATCGATACCATAGCCACTTCCGGCGCCGGCATCAATGATGACTGTTGCTTCATCATCACCAACGACTGTCAACGCTTTGCTGATTGTCAAATGTTCATTGTACGTTCCGGCAGCGACGTGTACGACATCTGTGGCAGAAGCCGTATTAATTGCTGCTTGAATGGTTAGCTTTGCAGTCCCGGTTGTCAATCCATCATTGGCATCGTTCCCTGTCGCTGCATTCACGTAATAATCTGTAAATCCGTATCCCATGGATATGAGACTGAACAACAGAAGTGGAAGCAAAAATAGCTTTTTCATGCTTAAAATCCTCTTAAATTT
>QQUM01000626.1 GCA_008501545.1 Calditrichota bacterium | reverse complement strand
ACAGATGCAAGGCTTTATCTTACGACGCTATATGGCGAATGATTTGCTGTTTCGGTCGGACTGCGAAATGATGGAATTCACCTTTCTCCTCTACCTTGCTTATCGAATATGAAAATGATGAAAAAAATTTCTCTTGCATACATAAGCATTCTATTTTTCAATTTGCCTGTTCACTTGTGCGCACAAGAGATAAAGGTGAAATTTTTATACAAGATTGATTTATCACCAATTGCTGCGAATACGGCTACAACGTTTTCCAACCTTTCTGTAAGTGATGAAAATCGTATTTATCTTGTTGATTCCGGCTTGAATCGCATTATACTGACGGATAGTCTGGGACGGAAGCAAAAAGAAGTTGGCGGCTTTGGTTGGGAATTGGAGCAATTCGATCAACCGAATGCAATCTGGGCAGAAAATGCGCTGGATGTATTTGTCGCAGATTATAACAATTCCCGCATTCAGCGGTTCGACAGAAATCTAAATTTCGTTACTGCACTGATCGGCGATGAAGTTTCGAATGCCGATATGGTGTTTGCATTTCCGGTCGCGGTAGCCTGGTCGCGTTTTGGTGATTTGTTCATTATTGAATCAGAGCTAAACCGTGTTCTTCAATTTGATGAAATCGGCGAGGCTGTAAACGCGTTCGGCGATTTTGATGAAGGTGCAGGGCAACTGATTTCACCTGTGGATTTATGTGTAAGCGATGATGAGAAAATATTTGTCGCCGATCAAGGACGGCATGCAATCATGAAATTCGACTATTATGGGAACTTTTTACAGGAATTGACTTTACATTCTTTATCGCAGCTTGATGCCATCATATGGCAGAAAAAGAAATTATTCCTGCTTGATGGACAGAAAAATCAAGTAACTATAGCATCTGAAAATGGAGACATCATCGTTGATTTTACACCAGTACCGGTTACTGAAGATAAGAAATCTTCCCAACTCACGGATTTGTGCATGCAGAAGAACCACTTGTACATCCTGGACGATACGCGAAAGATGATCCATGTTTATATTGTGAGCACATGGAGGAAATGAACGGTTTTCGCTATAAGAATTTTCATACGCTCTTTCGATATGCAAGACGCTATGTTATGGCATATTCAGTCATGCAACTGGTTCGATTCGGTTGCGGCGGTTTTTCTACGCTCCATGCGCAAGAATTGGACATCCCCCACTCCAATTCTCACGTTCAGTATTATCATGTCTTTTCAGATACTTCATCAGTCATTCCTTTAGCAGATTTTTTTCTTGTTGCCGACTCCGACAGCCTGGTTTACCGGGACCGGCATTTACAGCGTCTCAAAGACTATCACATCGATTTCTCCCAGTCCCGGTTAGTTCTTCCTGTGTTCAACTTTCAAGTGGGCGATTCGCTCTTCATTTCCTATGATAAGCTGAATTTGCCATTAAGAAAGACTTATTATCTGCACCAACCACAGCCAATGCCTGATTCCCTGGTCTCACCACAGGACATTTCTACCATGCTTCGCCTCCAGGAATCAGAAGGGACGGATGAATTCAGTTCGAATTTGACCAAGAGTGGTAGCCTGGTTCGTGGCATATCACTGGGATCAAACCAGGGATTAAAAGTTGATTCCGGTTTGCGGATGCGCGTTTCGGGTGAAGTGACTGAAGGCGTAGAAATCGTTGCGACATTAACCGACCAGAGTACGCCCATCCAACCGGAAGGGAACACGCAGACATTGCAGGAAATCGATAAGGTCTTCATCATGCTAAAATCGCGCCGCTTTGAAACGACAATGGGCGATTACAGTCTTGATTTTTCGGGAACAGAATTTACACGCTATCAACGAAAGCTACAGGGTGCGATGGCAACGGTTTATCCGCAAAAAAATACCCACATCACATTTTCCGGGGCAGTATCCAAAGGCCAGTTTCGGACTCAGGAATTCCAGGGAGTGGAGGGCAACCAGGGACCCTATCAGCTTACAGGCGAGCGTGGACAGATCGATATTTTAGTCCTTGCAGGCACTGAACGCGTGTGGATTGATGGCGTGCAGATGGTACGCGGCGAGAACAATGACTACGTTATTGAGTATGGCAGCGGTGAGATTACTTTTACGCGAAAACGGCTGATTACAGCAGATTCACGCATTACCGTTGATTTTCAATTTTCCGATGAAAGGTTCCAGCGAAATCTTTACGGCATGGAAGCTGGAACGAAATTGTTCAACGAGAAATTGGCCATTAAATCAACACTACTTCGGGAAAAAGATGATGCCGATAATCCCCTGGGAATTACACTGACTGATGAAAATCGTGATGCGCTTGCAGGTGCAGGTGACGGCCAGGCATACACGGATGGTGCGATTTATGTCGGAGCCGGAAACGGAAGTTATGTAGTGCAAGATTCAGTGTTCGTCTATGCTGGTATAGATCAAGGCGATTACCAGGTGCGTTTTTCTGATCTCGGCCCTGGAAATGGGAGTTATGGCTATGAAGGCTTTGGCCGTTATCGTTTTGCCGGCGAAGGCAGCGGGCGTTATGCCCCGGTGATTTTACTACCAACAGCGCGAAAACATGATGTGGCTGGAATGCGCATCGATTATCAATCCACTTCTGCAATAAAAATCAGTACAGAATTTGCCGTGACTGATGTTGATAACAATCTCTACTCAGGAATCGATGATGGTGATAATACCGGGCAGGCGTGGATG
>QQUM01000071.1 GCA_008501545.1 Calditrichota bacterium | reverse complement strand
TTTTTCTAACAAACATACCCTAAAAATAGCGCCGCATGACCCAAAATGCAAACCCTATAAGACCTAACTAACTAAAAAACAATCTTACGTTTTGTGAGCGTCGACGTCGCGCACAAAACAGGAAGATAGTGGTGATTGTTTTTACATTAAACGAAACTTGGTACGAATAGTGCAAAAGAGTGGCAGATCATCTTCTTCTCTAATCCGAATCGCATGTCGTGAGTTGGAAAATTTTTATTTAGGAGATTTAGCGGCTGTCGAAAAGGGACTCAAGCTAAAAGGTCTTGTTCGGAAACAAAGAAATAAAAAATTTCGGAACCCCGATTCACTGGCACATGCTGCGCATGAATTGAGTAAACTAACAGGAAATATATACCAAAAAGTCGCAGGTTCCAGGGCAATTGCACCATTTTTAAAAATAGACGGATCAAATAAATCACATAGTTTCAATGTTCTGCTTGATGGTATCAGGAAAATCATCGAGTAAAAATTGAACACTTTCGGACGAAATATCACTTCACATCACTTCCTTCCCCTTCACACCTGTCAACTTTTCGAAAAATCGTACGCCAACATAACACAATGGTGTATCCAGAGCCGCGATAATCACTTTAAACACGTAAACATTCAGCGCAACGGTGATAACATCCATGAAGTCCCCTGTGAATACGACAGGATTTTTGTAGAGAAAAATGATATTGACGGTGAGCGAATCGATAAGCTGGGAAAGAATCGTTGAGCCATTGTTGCGCAACCACAGGTGTTTGCCTTTTGTCACTCGTTTCCAGAAATGGAAAAGTCGTACATCAATGAGCTGCGCCAGAAGATAAGCTGCCATCGACCCAAAAAGCAAACGCCACACCGGCCCGAAAATCGTGACGTATGCTTCTTCTCCTGCATAAAATTCCGCAGCGGGCAGGGCTATCCCAAGCAGTGAAAAAAGCAATAAAAGCACACTCATCGAAAAGCCCACCACGACCATAAAGCTCGCGCGCCTGGCACCATAGATTTCGGAGGTGATATCGGTGATCAAAAATGTCAGCGGATACCAGAAAATGCTCACCCCAAATGTAAAACCATAGAGTGTAAAAAGTTTGACACCCACTGTATTTGTCAGCACGACGAATGTGACGAAGAGCGCCACAAGAATTGCAAATATTGACTCATATCGTGCGTGTTTTTTTATATTGCCTGTCTCCGATATTGGTTCCTGCATACAATTTTTCCGATTTTGGATAAGAATTTTATTGAGAAGATAGTTAGTTCCGCAATGTCAGGTTTAATCCAAATTTTCTTTTTGCTTCACCGACCTTCGGCTCTGCTTGATCAAAAAAGAAACAAAATAATAAATTTAAACCGCAGATGGCCATAAAACCAGCATTGCATCACTTTGCTCAAAGCCGGCGTTCGTAAATTGCGCAGCCCAGCGATGCTTCGTCGCTGGCTGTCCGTCGATGAATTCAATCGTTATATTTTTTACCGGGCGAAAAGGTGCTGGCAACTGCAGCCATGACTTTAGTTGCGCGATCAGCTCCGGCAGTATCGCCTCTGTTACGCCTGCGAGAGGGAATAATCGTCTGGCAAAATTTTCTAAATAAAGGACTGGTTTGCTGTCAACAATTAAAATATGGTTGGAAAACGAGCGTGTAATAGCCACATTTTCATGCTGCGACGAACGCACATTCCATTGCAACATGCCACCGAAAGGCAATGCCGGATCGCCGGTGCTGATGAGCACAACCTGATGTTCCAATTCTCCTACACCTTGTTGAATTTTCTCCAGCAGCTGCACCGCTTGTGGCAGGGCGTATTGCACACCTGACAATCCATGCACAAAATACCCGCGACGTATATCGCCCTGCCACTCAAGCCGCTTTAATGCTGTGAAAATTCGGTACCAGGGCAGGAGTCCGTTTTCACGGCGGTACCATTCTTTAACCAGTACACCATAGCGCTGCAAGAGCAATCGTGCTTGTTTCTCTGCAAGCAATTCTGGCGTGATTTCTTTACCATGGGCTGCGAAGGAAGTTGTCAGGAACCAACGGCCACGCAGTTTCTTCTGCTGCTGTTTGAATTGCGAGAATCCTGAACGCATACCACGCCGTCGCCCTCGCGCCCGTGCCCGCCAGGGCTGGTCTGGAAACAATTCATTTGACGGCCGTTTTTGCGGTTCGTTGGTCGGTTGGATTCCTACAACATACTGCAGCGACTGCTCGTCATCACAAGAAAGCAGTTCGTTTTCGACGAGCGATTTCAATGCATCCAAAATCTGGCTACGACTCAAATCGGTCCCCGCGTTCAGGTCATCGAAAAGGCTGGCGCCATTTTCCTGCAAAAATGCAAACACGACCTGGGCGGCTGCATCCAATTCATCTTTCTTTTTAACTAATGTATTTTTTTCAAAGAACAAATGCCCCTCACCCCGGCGATGGAAACTGCACAGGCGCGGGCTCTTTTCCGTACTGCGGTGCATGCGCTGAATGACTTCACCATTGGCAAGAGATTCGGAAAATTCCTGCAAATGTTTTTCCAACGAGTTCACTGTAGCATCTCGAAACCGTGTATGCACGATCTCCCGCTCGGACGCAAAGGCCACAAAACGGTAACCGCGATAACGTGCGATGAGCGCAGCCAGGCGCGGCGCTGGCGTTGTAATTTGATGCCATTGCAATAGAAAATGATAAAACTGC
>QQUM01000498.1 GCA_008501545.1 Calditrichota bacterium | reverse complement strand
CCGGATCTTATCAATGAATACAGCACCCAACCAAAACTCGAAATCGGTTATGCAATCAATGCTGCATCTGCCGATGAACGATTTCAGGTTAACGGATTTCAGAAACACAAGGTTACCGGCACAGAGGATTACCTGGAAATCTTCGAGAACGGCTATATTCTGGAACTAAAGATACCATTTTTTGCCATCCCCAATGCCAACCATTTTGTTCCCTACCATGGGGCATTTATGCCGCTTCGCGTGACGGTAAACGACAACGACGGTGCAAATGATTACGATGGCGGACGTTCACTCATGTTAACACACGGTGGCGGCAACACGGAAAACTGGAATGCAGAACTGTTGTCGCAAACCTGGCGTTGGCACTATATTTCCAGTACACCCGACCAAAATACAGCCATCGAAGAAACCGAGATCAATTTACCGGAAAAAACCAGGCTCCTTGGCAATTATCCAAATCCGTTTAATCCGTCCACAAGCATTTCGTATGAACTGAAACAGGCTGAGCATGTAAACATCGTCATTTTCGATACACGTGGCCGGGAAGTAAAAAAACTGGTAAACAGTTACAAACAACCGGGGGAATACCACGTGCTGTGGAATGGAAAAGATAAATCCGGCAGTCATGTTTCAACGGGCGTTTTTTTCGTTCGCTTCAAAGCAGGAACAACCGTTGATGTGCGTAAAATGTTATTCGCGAAATGATGTGTACTGCCTGTGTTAAGCGGTAGTTGAAGCCTAACTTCTGCGAATGGCGTGCACAAGCGCCTCGACGAAAATCATCTACTGCAATCAAAAGATAAAGGCCGTTCTGATATCGAATAAAAGATATGGGAGCGGCCTTTTCTATTTTTAAAGATGCAGACAACACATAATTTGGCATCGGGATGTCAAAACCTGGCCGGAGGAGAACATGAAAAACACCTTGCTGTTTTATCGCAACATCTTATTTTATCTGTCACTTTCGTTGCAACACGACACCCTTTTTTAACCTGGAGCCTTCGTGAGTTTGAGTAAAAATGAAATTGAGCGCTACAATCGTCACCTGCTTTTACCGGAAATTGGCATAGCAGGACAGCAACGGCTCAAAGAGGCGAAGGTGTTATGCGTTGGCAGTGGAGGACTCGGTTCCCCGGTCTTGCTTTATCTTGCCGCTGCCGGCGTCGGCCGTCTTGGCATCATGGATTTTGATGTTGTCGACGCATCCAACCTGCAGCGCCAGATTCTTTTCAGCACATCCGCTATCGGAAAGTCAAAGGTTGAAAGCGCCAGTCAAAAACTGCACGAATTGAATTCACACACAAAAACGGATCGTCTCGATTTCCGTTTGACCGCTGAAAATGCAACAGATGTCTTCCCGGCCTACGATGTGATCGTCGATTGTACGGACAATTTTCCGACGCGGTATCTGATTAACGATGCCTGCGAAATGCTGGGCAAACCGAATGTATACGGTTCGATCTTCCGTTTTGAAGGGCAGGTTTCCGTCTTTAATTATCAGAACGGACCGGGGTATCGCGATCTTTATCCGGAACCACCCGAGCACGGCCTGGTCCCCGACTGCGCAACAGCAGGTGTGTTGGGAATTTTGCCGGGTTTAATCGGGACAATTCAGGCGACGGAAGTTATCAAAATTTTACTCGAACTCGGCAACACACTCGCCGGACGTTTGCTGTTGTACGATGCCCTGAAAATGAGCTTTCGGGAAATAAAGATCGCCAAAGATAAATCACGCCAACCGGTTACGAAACTGGTTGATTATTCAGAAACTTGCAATGCTCAGACTAATTTCATGCAATCACAAGAATCCAACCCTTCTTTCGAAATAAATGCAACTGACCTCGCAAAACAACTGCAGGTAGACGATGTATTTCTCATCGATGTGCGCGAACCCATGGAGTGGGATATCTGCCACCTCCCCGGTGCCACGCTCATTCCGCTTGGTGAACTCGAAAGCCGACTTGACGAACTGGATAATGAGAAAAAAATCGTCACCTATTGCCGGGCTGGTATTCGTACAATTGAAGCGCTGCGGATTTTGCACACTGCAGGCTTCACGACAGCCAAACACCTGCGCGGCGGTATTCACGCCTGGAGCGATGCTGTTGATCCATCCGTGCCCAAATATTAAAAAATAATTTGTAGTTTTTCCCCACCCCTGGCGTCTAATGAGACAAAAACAAAAGATCTGATGTGATGCACATGACCGGTAAAGAATTCGATCAGCTCGTTTACGAGAATCAGGATATAATCCGCAAGGTATGCGATGTATACTGCAATTCCGAGAGCGATAAACAGGATCTCTTTCAGGATATCGTGCTCAAGCTGTGGCAGGGAATCGCCTCTTTTCGGCAGCAGGCGCAACTTTCGACCTGGATTTACAAAATTGCTTTGAATACGGCCATTTCGCAGCTTCGCAAGAACAAGCGTAATATCATGATTCCCACCAGTTCTCCACCGGATACTTTCACGGTTGCTGTAAGCAACGACGACCAATTACAGCAAACGGAACAAATCACCTGTTTATACAAGGCGATCAACCAGCTCAAGCCTTCGGAAAAAGCGATTGTTCTCCTGTACCTGGAAGAAAAAAGCTACGAAGAAATCGCCGAGATAACTGGTCTGAACCTATCCAACGTCAGTGTGAAGCTTGTGCGCATCAAGAAAAAATTGAAGCAAATTTTTCAGTCACT
>QQUM01000196.1 GCA_008501545.1 Calditrichota bacterium | reverse complement strand
CATAGCAGAAACCATCGATGGTTTGATGAAAGGATCAACATACCGTGAAGCGGTTTCTTTACGTGCTACAATCGCCGAACTCAGGCGATGCGCAGGCACACAATTCGACCCACAACTTGTCGAGATAGCCATAAAATTATTGGAAACAGGACGTATAAGTTAAATAAAAGACAGCAAGGATGGCTTAAATTCATAGTGAGGATTCAAAAATGGAAAATATTCTCATAGTTGATGATGAGAAAGCCATTTTGGAAATGATGGCTGAGACTGTCTCCCGTTGGGGTTACAATCCGATTGTTGCAGAAAATGGAGAGGTTGCGCTTGAGAAAATTCACAATGCGGATATAGATTTGCTGCTCACTGATTTCAGATTACCAAAACATGATGGCATTGAATTGGTGCGTGAAATGAAAGAAGTGGATCCCTCGACAAAAGCTATTCTGTTCACAGGTTATTCCGGCCTGAACAATGCAATAGATGCATTCAAGGCCGGCGTTTCAGATTATCTTGTAAAACCAGTAGATTTAGCGGAATTGCGTAAAAAAATCGATATCCAGTTATCGAGCAGGAAAGTAAATAACAGGTTTAAAACTTTAAAAAGTTTAAACTGGGGCATGCTGATTTCAATTCCAATCTGGCTTGTGCTGGGAATTATCTTCATCAGCCTTCTCCGTTGATGTCCAGAATCTTTAATACTGGCACACAAATAAAAAAGGCGGTGAAAAACATGCTTTCATCGCCTTTATGCTATCCTGAAAGAAGGCTGTTAATTCTATTTAATTTTGATTGCAAGGATGGGCGTAGAGGATTTTCGCAGAACTTTTTCTGTGGTTGATCCCATCAAAAAATGCTCAAAACCGCTCAACCCATGGGTCGCCATCACGATTAAATCGATGTCTTGTTCATCAGCAAAATCGACGATCTCCGTATGACTTTTCCCCTCCTTCACATGACATGAAAATTTAATGTCTTGCTTCAGGTTATTCTCAGCTAATTCCCGTAAGGCCGTGGTGGATTTTTCTCTCAGGTCAGGAAACATTTTTAATATGGATACATCTCCGGCAACATAGTATGCCGGATGAATTTGCTCCTCGATGACGTGGATTAATTCGATGAAAGCATCACTGTTTGTTGCAAGTTCGACAGCGTATTCAAGAGTTTTTCTCGAGTAATTGGAAAAATCAACCGGTACTAGAATTTTCTCAAATCTCTCTGGAATTGCATTCTCACGCTGATACCTGACTGCCATGACTGGGCATGGTTGGTGGCGAATAACTTTCTCTGTCACGCTACCGATAAAAAAATGACTTAATCCTGATCGTCCATGCGTTCCCATGATGATCAAATCATACCCATTCTCCCCTGCAAAATTGATTATTTCATCAGCTGCAGAAACACCGCGTACTATCTTTTTCTCGAACAGGATATTTTCATCTTTCACATGAAGCTTATCGATTTCTTCACTGGCAATTTGCTCGTGTGTATTGTAGACATCATCAAAACTGGGAAAATTGTAATTTGGATTATTAGGGTCGTAATCGAAAAGGGAAATTACATGAAATAATGTACATTGTGTATTGTAAATACGTGCGAAAAGATGCGCATAGAGCATTGCTTCATTAGCATTTTGGGAAAAATCCGTTGGTATCAAAATTTTCTTTGGTTGCCACATCGTTGCATCTCCTTTCCTGTTCTTGAATTGCAGTTCAGATCGATACTTTATTTGTGGACAGCACTGATTTTAATTTTGCGCACAATTCCTTGAAAACCAGAATTTCGGCATGTTTTACCGCTGGTGTCACCCTCTTGCCAAACCCGAAATCAGCGCCCGTAATTCCATAAAAAAACAACTTTTTCGGCAACTGTTTTAATCTTAAACCAAGCATGATAATTTCGTTCAGCCCAAATGAATGGCTTGAAAAACGGGATAAGTCAGATTGAAAATTGTCTGCAAATGCATCGATGCGAATTATAGTTCCCGGAGGCTGGGCAGTCATGACGGCATCGCATAAATACACCTGCTCACGATCCGTCCATATTTCTAGCAATGAAAGCATGTCATTTGCTTCAACCAATACATCGAGTCCGGGTAGATTTTCCTGTTCAAAACGACGCGCCAGGTTTAATCCAACCGCATCATCGCAACGAAAATCGTTACCGACGCCGATGAGCAATACAGGAGCAGAATTTTTAGTCCTATTGATTTGCATATAAAAAAAGCGCGGCAGCACGAGGAGGAGAAATCGTACTGCCGCTTAATCTTAATCGTTTATAATGTCCAATTTCAGAAAATGACATGAGCAGGATATACAAGGATCATAGTTGCGAATAGCTTGTTCGCATTCCCACGTTAATTCTTCGGTCGATTTTTCCAATCTCGGGGGAATGTATTCATGCAGATCCAGCTCCATCGTACGCAAATTTTGTGATGTTGGTGGTACGATCTTCGCTGTACGAATATAACCTTTTGGATCGAGGCGATAGCGGTGATAGAGCAAGCCGCGGGGTGCTTCCGTAACCGCGTGCCCAATGCCACCACAAACGGTGTAATCAAGGTACGGTTCATCCGGAATTACCAGATTTTCGAGTATACGAATCGCTTCATCACATGCCCACAACGTTTCAACTGCACGGACGATAATACTTTTAAATGGATTGTAGCAGGATGTACCGAGACCCGCATTCTGTGCGGCTT
>QQUM01000506.1 GCA_008501545.1 Calditrichota bacterium | reverse complement strand
TTATTGAAAATGCTCCAAGTTCCATGCTTTGCTCCTTTATTAAAATGTAATTTCTACTCTATCGTTTGTATTTTTTTTGTGTGGTCTATTTCAGATTTCCTCAGCCTGCTGCACATGCTCGCCTAAGCTTGCTCGTAGGCTTGCTGCAACCATGAAACGACATCTGCATCAACTTCAGCTGGTGATGTGAGTTTTACAAGGTGTGTACACATTCCACTAAACACATTCCCCCCTTCCAGTCGATCTGTTGCTTCAAAGCCTTTCAAGTTGAGTCCCAAATCGACCCGGGTGCGTGTTGCTGCTTTGACAATGGCAAACTGCTTATTTCGGCGCAAGCTGATATAGGTCTTTTTTGGTGCGACACTGACATCCGAACCGAATTTCGAGACAGCGGACAAAATAGCATCATAGATTGGCCGTAAATCAGCTTTTGCCCCGGCATATTGTTCAGAAACGAGAGCTTTTTCTTCCGGTGCACCGCCTTCCATTTTTTGCCGGTAAAGAATCGATATGGTGTTTGCATAACCATGGGTCACACCATGATCACCTTTCAGCAATTTCAAAATTTCACCATGTTTTTCCAGGTTTGCCGCTGCAATCGTCTTAAACCAGTCTGGCAGCGACTTGCCGGTATTCTTCGGCATATTATCAACCATTGTTTGCACTTGTGGATCAACAGCATTACTCATTTGGGTCTCCTTTGTTCAAGATTCGAGTGATTTGTTGCTCAATTATAACCGTTTTTTATTTCTGTATCAATAAATTTTGATGATATTTATCGATAAAATCATCGATTCCAAACGATAGAATGAAAGCCTGTGGAACAACATCATCAGACACAAAAGCGAACGTGCTTCGGTCAATTTCTATTTGAATCAAAAACATGGCATCCCCCGGATTATACTTTCTCGACGATTGATAGCAGCTGAACAATTTGCGTAGAACTGAAAACAAGATTGGAAAATCCCCTTTAAAGCTGTCAGGTTAAATCTAAAAAAACCAATTAGAGGAAAAAATGCAAGCAGATTATACTTGAAAAGCACCATATCATGAGTTATGGCATTAGCGCTATTTTTGGAACTTTCCACTGTTTTTGCACCTCAAGGCAGACAAAGAAAATTCCGCTTTCCAGAGAGCCGGGTATGACCGTTCTATGATGCATTCCTGCCAATCCAGTAAAACGTGGTTTCATTGCAAAGCCAGAGCATTGGCTTTATTCCAAACTCAAATTTTCCAGAGCAGATGACACCGAGATCAAAAAACTGAAAAAAAACCAGAATCTCATCATTCTTGATGATTTTGGTTTGCCCCATGGATCAACAAAGTAAATTGATCCTGCTGTAACTTTTTGAAGACAGAGACGCCGACAAATCAACTATTACCACTTCCCAAATTCCATTGGCAAACTGGCACGATGTTGTTGCCAGCCCGACAATTGCTGAAACTATTTGTGATAGTTTGATCAATAATTCACTATAAACACTTGTAACCAAATTCCTCGAACTTTTTTGTTTTCTATAAAGTATTCATTTGGGGTGCCATCCAGGGCACAATAGCTTTTTCCTACCCGGAAGATTCAAGTACAAAATTTTAAAATACCTTAATTTAGCTGCATTTTTTTATTTGAAATTTGGAAAATAATCCTATCATCAATTCACCAAAATTTCCAGACCATTAAAATCTTAAGTTCGAAGCGAGTTAGCTTATGAAAGTTGCCATTATTTATAATAGAGATTTTTCAAGTGTGATAAACATGTTCGGCATGCAAAACAAGGAAATGTACAATAAAAAAACTGTTGGCATGGTCGCACGATCGCTTGAAGCATATGGGCACAACGTCGAGGTTATCGATGGCAACATGAATGTGATTGAATCGCTGCAGGGATTTATGCCAAAAGTGTTGGAAGGTGAACGCATGGGAATGGTTTTCAATATGGCCTATGGCATTCAGGGACAGAGCCGTTATACTCACATTCCTTCGCTGCTCGAAATGATTGGCATCCCGTACGTTGGTTCCAGTCCGGCTGGCCATGCGCTTGCCCTGGATAAGGTGATTACGAAAATTATCATGCAGCAGCATGGCATTCCGACGCCAAAATTCTGGGTGTTTTCAAATCATAAAGAAGACATGTCTGCAGTCGAATATCCAGTTATTGTCAAACCCAAAATGGAAGCTGTTTCTTTTGGGCTAAAGATAGTTGATAATCAAAAGGATTTGCGTGATGCTGTTGAGTTCATTATTGATGAATTCCAACAACAAGCATTGGTTGAGCAATTTGTCCGCGGGCGTGAATTTTGTGTTGGATTAATTGGAAATGATCCGACGGAAGCTTTTCCGGTTCTGGAAATCGATTTGGAAGATGATCCAGATGCAATTCAATCAGTTGAAGATAAAAAACGAAAACCTCGACAAAAAATTTGTCCTGCAAATTTACCGGAGAAATTAGCTGTTCAGATGCAGGAAGAGAGCATAAACGCATTCAAAGCACTTCAGCTAAATGACTTTTCTCGTGTTGACATTCGCCTGGATGAAAATGAAAATTTGTACATTCTCGAAATCAATTCGATGGCAAGTTTAGGGGCTACAGGATCATACACATTTGCTGCAAATACGGCTGGCCTGGACTACGAAGCACTGGTTAACAAAATGTTGGATGTGGCGGCAAAACGTTATTTCGGTAATGAATACAAAATC
>QQUM01000013.1 GCA_008501545.1 Calditrichota bacterium | reverse complement strand
GAGACGGCTGCCGAAATTCGCATGTTCGATCGCATCGGCGCGGATGCCGTTGGTATGTCCACAGTGCCGGAAGTCATCGCTGCAGTCCACCGCGGCATGCGCGTCGCCGGGATTTCGTGTATTTCAAACATGGCAACAGGCATTTCCGGCCAGCCGTTAAGCCATGGTGAAGTGACGGAAGTTGCTGAAAGAGTGAAGGGGAATTTTTTGTTGCTGGTGACGAGGTTTTTACAGGGGTTGTAATTTGGCATGAACATCAGTATTATATAATAAATTGTTCGCATGATGAAGCGTACAAAAATAAAAGGGTGATTTTTTAAAAAATGAGTTGGGCACAGTATATACCCCCCCAAATTGCTGAATTATATGAAGTTTTTGATTTTAAACATGCTGCAGCTATAATTGCTCAAGAATTTCCAAAGGAATTTGAAGAACTTTGTTTTGCATTGAATTCATTTCGTTTTTCAATTGAAAACGTGGTGGCTGCAGGAGGAAATGAAAGTAAGATACCTAAAATTTTTTCAAACATTCTCAGACCATTAGGGTGGAATGAAAAGAATTTGGGTGCAGAACTCAATGTATACGAAATTAAAGGCACAAAGAGTAAGGAACTAAAAAGTTCAATAAGTCATGGCTCTCATAAAGTTGATTACTTAAAAAATCGCGTTGCATTTGATCTCGAATGGAATAGCAAAGACCAAACATTTGATAGAGATCTTTATGCTTTTAGAGCATTTTTTGAATATGATGCTATCAGTGTCGGTGTTCTAGTAACCCGGAGTAATGAGCTTGATCCATTATTTAAAAGATTGGGAATTAGTTCAAAATATGGTGCAAGTACAACTCACATGGGTAAATTAATACCTCGGCTACAAGCAGGCCGAAATGGTGGTTGTCCTGTGCTTGTCTTTGGAATAACCACAAAATTATTGAGGTAATAATGAGTGTAGCAGACGATTTTTTAAAGTATATCGGAGACAGAAAATTTTCAACAATATTAGCTGATCCACCTTGGCAATTTCAAAACCGAACAGGGAAAATGGCCCCAGAACATAGACGCCTTTCAAGATATACCACATTAACCCTAAAAGAAATTAAAAGCATACCAGTACAAGATGCTCTCGAAGAGAAAGCTCATTTGTATTTATGGGTACCGAATGCTTTGTTAGCAGAAGGTCTACAAGTGATGGATAGCTGGGGTTTTACATATAAAACCAATTTAATTTGGTACAAGGTTCGAAAAGATGGTGGCCCTGACAGACGTGGTGTAGGTTTCTATTTTAGGAATGTAACCGAAGTAATTCTTTTTGGAATCCATGGAAAAAATGCGCGAACACTTCAACCCGGAAGGGCTCAAGAAAATATTATTGTACAAAGAAAGAGGGAGCACAGTCGCAAGCCTGATGAACAATACAACCTAATTGAAGCATGTAGTTGGGGACCATATTTAGAAATGTTTGCTCGAGGAAATCGACCTGGTTGGCATTGTTGGGGAAATCAGGCTAATGATTATTATCCAGACTGGGAAACCTATAAGAATCACTCACAAGAAGGAATAGAGAAAAACATATCACATCAAGGTAAACTAGATTTTGGAAAAAGTTATCAGACATTATGATTTTGAATAATCTTAATTTCATAGATCTGAAAAATTTTCTACGATGATCAACTTTTCTCAAAATAAATGACATGTTTTGGTGCGTAAGTCATGTAAAAAAATCTGGTTGGCATAAATTTCGGAGTGTTTTCGCATTTGAAATACAACCAATCACAGTAAAGTAAAAAATTTGCCGCAAGCGTCGCATTCATAATTTGAAATGATTTTTCACAAAATTATCAAATGGCTGCACAAAAATCCACATTACTCCGCAATGGCCTCATCGTCACGATGGATAACCATGAACGTCTCCTTCGTGGCGATATCCTGATTGAAAATGGCGTGCTTACACAACTTGGCCAGGTGGATAAAAAAAATGCAACAACCATCATCGATTGTTCCAATCTCATTCTACTGCCCGGCTTCATTCAAACCCACACCCACTTGTGCCAAACCCTTTTCCGCGGTCAGGCTGACGACTTGCAACTTCTGCCATGGCTGCAACAGAAAATCTGGCCAATGGAAGCCAGTCACGATGCGGAAACCATGCGCATTTCTGCGCGACTTGGCATCGCTGAAATGCTGAAGTCGGGCACGACGACTATACAGGACATGGGTTCAACACATCACTACGACGAGATTTTCGAGGAGGCACGGCAAACGGGAATTCGCATCAACGGCGGCAAATGCATGATGGATTTCGCTGAAACCGTGCCGGATTATTTACTTGAAGACGGCAAGAGCAGTCTGCAGGAATCGGAACGTCTGATAAAAACCTGGCATGGCACGGAAAACAATCGCCTGCGATACAGTATGGCGCCGCGCTTTGCTGTTTCGTGCACAACACATCTGCTCGCTGAAAGCGCTGCAATGGCGCGACAATACGGCTGTAACTTGCATACACACGCATCGGAAAACCGGGACGAAATCGCGCTGATTGAAAAGCGGGAGAATTCCAGAAATATCGATTTTCTGCACAAATATGGATTCACCGGTGAAGACACAACTTTGGTCCACTGTGTTTGGCTGAATGAGCACGAAAAAGACACCTTGCACGATACACACACCTCCGTTGCCCATTGTCCGGCCAGCAATTTAA
>QQUM01000832.1 GCA_008501545.1 Calditrichota bacterium | reverse complement strand
AAACTGAAAAACTGGAAACTTTCCGATGCGCAAATCGATCATGTCATCGAGCTTGGCAAACCGCAGGAAAATTTCCCGATTCTCGCAGATATCAGCGGTGTTGTGCTCAATAAACGCGTGAAACTCGGTGATCACGTGCACACCGGTTCTTCGCTGTTCGAAGTCGCGGATCTCTCGAAAATTTGGGTGCTGTTCGATGTGTACGAAAGCGATATGCCGTGGATTAAAACCGGTGACGCGGTTGCGATTACCATTCAATCACTGCCGGGCGAAAAATTTTCCGGAAAGATCAGCTTTATCGATCCGGTCATCAATCCGAAAACGCGGGTTGCGCGTGCACGCATCGAGTTGAAAAATCCGGGCCAGCGCTTGAAACCGGAAATGTTTGCCAACGGGCTGGTCAAAAGCCCGCTCAAAGGCTCTGAACCTGCTTTGGTCGTGCCGAAATCTGCCGTCATGTGGACAGGTGAACGTTCGGTTGTTTATGTGAAAAATACTTCTGCGACAAATGTTGGGTTTGCCTTGCGTGAAGTCACCCTCGGTCCGGGACTCGGTGATAGCTATGTCATTAAAGATGGCTTGCAGGAAGGCGAAGAAATCGCAACAAACGGGACGTTTTCCATCGATGCGGCAGCGCAACTTGCGGGCAAACCAAGCATGATGAATCCCGAAGGCGGGGCACAATCGATGGGGCACAATCACGGCGATATGAACATGCAGGACGGCGAAATGAAACGGCCGCATTCCGATCGAATAACACTTGGCTCGCAGGCGAAGCAGGTCATCGTCATTTTGTTTGATAAGTATTTGAAATTAAAGGATGCACTCACGAAAGACAACCGGGAAGCCGCAATCGGGGCAGCTACGGAATTAAGCACATATCTGGAAAAAGTCAAAATGAGTGTATTCAAGGGCGATGCGCACATCCAGTGGATGAAGCACGGCGAGCCGATCAAAACGGGTAGTCTTGCGATTGCAAAATCAAAAGACCTTGTCGCTGCAAGAAAGCAATTCATCGATTTGTCAATTCATGTGATAACGTTGGCAAAACGTTTTGGTCCTTTTGACAAGCCACTTTTTGTGCAATTTTGCCCGATGGCAGATGAGAACCGCGGAGCAGAGTGGTTGAGTAGAGAAAGTGAGATTCGCAATCCGTATTTCGGTGACTCGATGCTAATGTGTGGGGAGGTACGGCAATCAATTAAATAGCTTAATACAATATAAAAGGAACATAAATGTGGTTACGAATTTTTTTTTATGCCTTGATCAGTGTTACGTTTGTGAATGCACAAAATCCATTGATTATACCAGATACATTGAGCGGGCAAACATTTGAGCTGAACTTGCAGAATGGTAGCCATCAATTTTATGCCGGACAAAATACCCGGACAATGGGTGTGAATGGCGCTATTCTCGGACCAACATTAATCATGAATAAAAATGATTTTGTTGATATCACAGTCACCAATCACCTGGAAGATACCACCACGATTCATTGGCACGGCATGCATGTTTCCGCTGCAAATGATGGCGGCCCGCACACGACAATTGCTCCCGGTGCGAGCTGGAATCCCCGCTTTACTGTTTTAGATAAAGCCAGCACTTATTGGTACCATCCGCACCTGCATGAAAAAACCAATTTACATGTCTCCAAAGGCATTGCGGGCTTTATTATAGTTCGCGATAGCGAAGAAGCTGCACTCAATTTTCCAAGAACATACGGGATCGATGATTTTCCCATTGTAATTCAAACAAAAACATTTGATGCAAACAAAGAAATAGTCGCACCATCCAATGCAGATACAGTTTTAATTGTCAACGCGACAATGAATCCATCTTTACAAGTTCCAGCACAGGTTGTGCGACTGCGCTTGCTCAACGGTTCTTCGCAACGAAATTTTAACATTGGATTAAGCAGCAATCAAACATTTTATCAGATCGGTTCAGATGGTGGTCTGCTGGTCGCCCGGAACGCAGTGAATCGATTAAGTTTAACGCCGGGTGAACGTGCGGAAATACTAATCGATTTTTCAGATTTGCAGGGACAATCGCTCAGTTTGATGAGTTATGCAGCAGAATTCCCCAATGGAGTGTACGGTGCTGCCAATGCCGGCATGGGCATGATGACATCTCTAAAAGACTACAATCCTAATCCTATGAACGGTGCAAATTTTTCGATTATGCAATTCGTTGTTACCGAAAAAAATGCAGACGCTGTTACAGAAATACCAGGGACTTTAGTAACCGTGACGCCTTTAATGGAAAGCAACGCGGTGATGACACGCAATTTAAATCTTACCGCTGCTTCAATGGGACCTAATAGTGTAAACGGTAAGTTTTTAATTAACAATGTTGCCTTTGATATGGACGTCATCAATTACACAATTCCAATCGACAATGTTGAAATCTGGTCGATCACAAATTTCTCCCCTATCGCGCATCCATTTCATATTCACGACGTGCAGTTTTTTATTCTGGACAGAAATGGCCGTCTCCCGATTGCAGCGGAACAGGGACGCAAAGACGTTGTTCTCATTCATCCTATGGAGACTGTTCGCTTTATTACTAAATTTGCAGATTTTGCAGATGATCCGGTTCCGTATATGTATCACTGCCACATGTAAACCCATGAAGATGAGGGTATGATGGGGCAATTTAAAGTCGTCAGTACAACGCACGTTTCAGAAAATGAAATAGATC
>QQUM01000406.1 GCA_008501545.1 Calditrichota bacterium | reverse complement strand
AAATGAGAAAGAAAGCGACCAGATTGCTGCCGTACTCGGCATTGAGAATGGCGAAAACTCGCCCGAAACACTACAGCAACGTGCTGCGGAAATTTGTAAAAAACTGGCTATTCAGACAACTGTAATACACCCCGTGAAATATGCAGTTGCGGCAAATCAACAGGAAACGGCTTATGTCGAAGGACCCTTTGTCGCAAAACCACGCATCTCCACAGGTGCCGGCGACCATTTTAATGCAGGCTTCAGCTTTGGCACCCTGCTCAATCTCGATTTAACCTCATCGCTGCTTACCGGTGTATCGACGTCCGGTTTTTACGTGCGCAACGCACAAAGCCCGTCTGTTGAGCAACTCATCGAATTTCTCAACAATTGGCAGTAATTTTCTACCATACCTTACAGGGAAAACAAACCCGTAAGGTATGGTGAAACGCCGCTTATTTCTCCGCATAACTCCCAAAGCCACGCAATTTTCCTTCTGAATTCCGGCAAACCCTATCCCATTAAAAACAAATACTTGAAATTCAAAAAGGTCCTGAAATTTCATTACATGGGAGCTATTGTCACAAACTATATCCACGAACCAATAAATTAATTCATTTTTCAAAAATTAAAATATTTCTGTCAAGTCATGCCGTCATCGGACGATATACAATGGTGAAACTTCATGATTCATCCTCTAAGAGAAGAAGAAAATGCCGGTTTGGTGAGGCCGGTATTAATGGTGACTTTCTTCTTCGCATAATTCCTCCTGCAAAAAAGCGAGTCTCACGGCTCGCTTTTTTGTTTTTTTACCGAAGCCTGTCGCAACATATACACGTGGGGTATGCCATCTTCATCATACGGCTCACCGATCACTTGAAATCCAAAGTTCGAGTAAAAATCAATTAAATAGCGTTGAGCACCTAACTTGATTGGCACATTCCCCCACATCTTTTCGAGTAATCGAATGGACTCGACCATTAAGGCTTTCCCGGCGCCCATGCCACGCACTTCGTGCGACGTAATAATCCGGCCGATGGCTGCTTCTTTAAACGCGAGACCAGCAGGGACAATTCTGGAATAGGCGATCAGGCGCTGCTTTTCTTTGCTTTTCCGGTAGCCAAGCAAATGCCAGCAGTGCTCATCAAGTCCGTCCGCATCGAGAAACGGGCAGTTTTGTTCGACGATAAACACACGTTGTCTTTCGGCGAGTACATCATATAATTGTTTTAAAGTCAATTGGTTAAAATGACAAAAATGCCAAATCACATTCAGCTCGCCCATTACAAATCCTAAATTTTATAAAAAAGATGAGAAAAAAACTTGCATAAATATAAACTATATCTATTTAATATAAATGTTTCCGGAACAAAACCAACACTCGGCCAACAGGCAATTACCCGGGTTTTTACGCGCGCCGAGCAGGAAATAAAAAATCAACTTTAAGATAGTACAACTGCAAATTTACTTGATGAATTGAATTAAATTGTCTGTACGATTCATTTTGTTTCACCTAAATAAAGGAGTTGCTGTGTCCTGGGAAATTCGCGTCACCCTAACGATAACTTTGATGACCTTGCCCTTTGCAATATATCTGGCTTTTCGTGTAAGTGCTGCACTTCGAACGTTAAAATATTTCACAAAATGGCTGCGGATCAGCATTGCGCTGGTACCTGTCATCTGGTACTTACTCTTGCCGATTTATTATGGCGCCATGGCTATCAGCGGATCATCGCAGCCTCTTTTTATTCGGGAAAACACGCTGACCACCCCTGATTATTTGTTGCTTTTTCCCTTTTGGTTGAGCGTCATTGTTATACTCGAAGCGATCCCCTACTTCGTAAGCATTGATTTGATCAATCTCGTTTTACGACTCACAAAAAAAAGAGACCATGTCATCTGGGACAAAACACAGGCTGCAATAAAAATCGTGGCGATCATCTTTCTGTTGTTCTATGCGGGATTTCGAAGCTATAATGACACTTATCATGTTCAATCCACCCATGAAAACATCGCGATACAAAACCTGCCGGCCGGATTGCAAAATCTGAAAGTTGGCTTCTTTGCGGATGTACAAATCGATCGATACACGCAAGCAAAAAAGCTTGATCAATTTAAAAATATCCTGCAAAGCGAAAAGCCTGACATGCTCTTTTTTGCCGGAGATTTAGTCACATCCGGGAAAAAATATACAAGCCAGGCGACCGAATTGATGAGCAGCCTTTCGGCGGGAAAGAGAATTGCAGTTCTGGGTGACCACGATTACTGGTCCGATCCATCACGCATTCCAGCCGAGCTCAAAAAAGGCGGCTGGATATTTTTACAAAATGAACACAGGCTGGTGGAATATGCTGGCGACACCTTGCTGGTGACTGGCGTAACTCACATTTATAGCAAAAAGACAAACAAAGCCAGGCTGAGAGCTTTACTCGAAGCTGCGCCGGATGTGCGTATGAAAATACTGCTTGTGCACCAACCGGCTGAATTCATCGCTGCATTAGCCGCTGAATATGGATACCAAATCCTGCTTGCAGGTCATACACATGGGGGAGGGATCGTCGCGCATCCCTGGGGTATTCCTGTAACACCAAGCCGATTTGAAACGCGCTATTTTAGTGGTTTTTTTACTCTGGAACAATTGAAAATCGTCGTCACAAATGGCATCGGAAATACATTGTCGCCTCTGCGCTACCACGCAACGGCAGAAGTAATAATATTACGCCTGAG
>QQUM01000625.1 GCA_008501545.1 Calditrichota bacterium | reverse complement strand
AAAATTTAACAATCGAACGAAGTTGGTCTGTGTAGTCATAAATTTGATTCAAATTTGTCAATTCAACCTTTGTTTCTTTTTTGTCTTCATTCATGAATGCTATTTGCTTTTTATTATTACTGTTGAAATACAATCTACAAATTGGTTTACGGTTGTTGTCATCAAGTAATATGCCAAAATAACTCATTGTATCCCGATGGATAATTCGATCAGGGTCAATTTCCTTTCTAAGGATTGATTTTACAATATGATAACCTTCAAGTTCATCATCGGTTGTTACTACCCTGCTTTCTTTCTTTTCGGTATTTATTTCTTCCTCGTCATCTTCTTTTTCCGAATTTTTTTCTTCTTCGTTGTCTTGTGCCATTGCTGATTTTAATCGTTCATTTATCTTCTCACTGATAAACTGGGATAGTGCTCGTTTTACAATGTCAGTAAATTGTTCTCGAACGACCTGTGTCAATTTACCTGTATATACCTGCGAAGCAAAATATCTAACAAAGTCTTCATCAGGTGCAAGTAACTGATCACCCAAGATTTTTTTTATTTCCTTTGTATACTTAAGATCACTAGCAGTCGAAATAACATCTTCAAGATTGAAATTTGATTTTGTGATTTTTTTTAATTCTTGAACTAAGCTATCAGATAAATTAAGCATATCAATTTCAAGAAATGGTTTATCATCCATTTTGTTGCTTTGTTCAAGGTCAGAATAAAATCGATAAATTATTCCATTCGTCAAAACTCCAATTCGAGAAGCTGTCACTGAAAAATAGCGAAATAATTGGGATGCATGCACTTCATCGAGATTTGATCCGGACCACTTGCATTCCATAAGCATAATGGGCTCACCATCTCTCATGATTGCATAATCTACCTTTTCACCTTTTTTTATTCCAACATCAGCAGTAAATTCTGGCACAACTTCAGTTGGATCAAATACATTATAACCAAGTGCATTTATGAAGGGCATAATTAATGCACTTTTTGTAGCTTCTTCAGTAGTAATATACTCAAGCTGTTTTGAAATTTTCTGGGCTAGCGATTGAATTTTGTCGATGAAATCCATAATGTTCCTTTCCATGGACAAGTTATAATTTTTAGTAGGGATTTTAACTAATTATATCTTTTAGCCTGAATTATACTCACGCCGAGTTGCAGAGCTCGCTGAGAAAAGCTTTAAAATTATAAACAAAATCCTGCGTTCTCTGCGGCTCGGCGTGAACTTTTTTGTCCTCAAAACTTAATTTCTCAGATAGTATTCGAATAACAATATAATCATCAATATATTACGTCAAGTTACATGTGAAAATTATGACTAATCCAGGTTAGTTGAATTCAAAAACTGCCAATAATTTTAACTATTTAAATATTACTATATTATGCAAGATCTGCGTAATAATGTGTAAAGATGAGCTATACTCTTGAAGAATTCAAAACAAAAATAATAAGGGAACATGCTATGAAAAAGTATATTGCCATACTTAAAGCTGCAGCAAAAAAAACATATCATCCCACACCAAACTGGGGCAACATGGATTTTCATAATATGATTGAGCATCTGGGATTTGCATTCGAGCTGGTTTTGCAAAAGAATAAATGTGCCACACCGGCTGAACAGATTCCCCGCCAGCAGGCATTTCTGCGCACCGACAAACCCATGCCGCACAATTTTCGTTATCCTTACTTGCCACCTGAGCCCTTGCCGTACAAATTTGCCGGTATTGATGAAGCGATTGACCAACTTGAAAAGGCAATCGAAAAATACCAGATATTCTGGCGCGAGAATCCTGAAGCCATAGCAGTGCATCCGGTTTTCGGAGAGATGGGGCACGCGTTATGGGATCGGGTGCATACGAAACATATGAAGCATCATTTTGCCCAGTTTTCAATTGCAATTGAGAGCAATTGAAAACTGGACACTTTTTCCCGATCAGACCAGGGCGCTCTCCTCGCCAGAATCCCGAACAAACAGACAACTTGATTTTGTAAGTTCGGAGATTTCTCTGATGAAATCAAATGAGATCGTATCGTGACCAATGCCGAATATGTTAATATCTGCAGGAGGAGCTTGCAATACTGCTTCTTTAAACGGTCCAATGCGCACATGGAATTCGGTCATTGAAGGCAAGCGTGCGCGATCTCCAAGTTTTTCCAGAAAATTATACAACCTTTTTTCATCGCTTTTTTCAGGAGAGGCAGTCACCAAATTTATAATGCCGTGCCAGTTGATTTGCAATTGCAATGTAATGAGCATTGCCAGGTGCCAGTTTGGGCTTTTATCGCGCAGCCAGAGGTTGATACCGCGCTGCATACCGAAAGCTTTTCGCGAATGCTGCCGTAAAATTATGACACCGAGCCGGCTTTTGGTTGCGTCCACAACCAGTTTATTTAGCACCTTGTCATTATCCTTGTTGCTACCCACTGTCAGAAAGAGAATATTCGGACGAAACGTACTGCAGCTCAGGGTTTGAATCACCAATTTGGCGCCGTGCTGAAAATTGGTATCATCAATGGTCGTCGATGTTACCAGTATGTCCTCGTTTTTTATTGGCTCGAACAATTCATTTAATTCATCAGTCATTGTGTTCTTTTCATCTTCCTGAACTGTAAATGCGAAGATGCTGCCTGATGGATAAGTAATGTTGCGAATGAAAAGAAGTGGTCCGGCCCACACCTTGGGATCATCGACGGGTAGCAGCAGATCCGGTTT
>QQUM01000648.1 GCA_008501545.1 Calditrichota bacterium | reverse complement strand
GGGATATGATACCAGAGATGATGGGGGATGGAATGTGAAGAGCTGTGATGGATACGCTGAAAACGGGTGCATACTACACACCCTTTAAGGGTGATAATGGTTATTATAGTATGAAAAAAGGAGAGACGCGTTTATTGCAAGTTCCTCCACTGGATCAAATAAAAAACCGTATTTGGCAGACGCTTTATCATACACGGCGGCATCTAATCCAGCAGGAAATAGATAATCGCCTTGCCTCTTTTTCATCACGATTCAATCTAGTACGAAAAGAAGATTCGATAGAAAAAGCGAAGATAAAACTCACCGGTACGAAGGAATACAACGCGAATTCTCCGGTCAATAGTGACAGCCTATCCGAAGCCGATTTTGATGAAGTGTTGGCAACCATGGATGGCGGCCAAATCAAATTGATTGAGCTCTTTCCCGATGCGAAAAAGGCGCCCTATGATATTTCTGAATTCGACAATAAACTCAAAAATTTAATCGAACAAATCGTCCTCGCTGCGCATGCAAAAGAACTGGATTACCAATCGATTCCAGAAATTAATGAACAGTTGAATAATATTAGAAATGAACTGTTGCGTACACTGCTCTACAAACACGAAGTGAAAGAAAAAGTGAGCGCTGCCATGGATTTGATTACCGGCATGTCTCCAAAAGAGAAACAACAGAAGCAAAGGAGTATGGAGCGGGAACTTCGTGAAAAGCTGGAACAAGAGCTGAAAAATAATTTTGGATTTAAATTTGTAAATGGGAGCTTCAGCACAGCATTGGCAGAGGCACGCCGCCAAAAGGAAATTCAGATAAAAGAGAAGGAAGAAAAGGAAAAAGCAAAACCCTGATAGATGTAAAAAGAAGTATTACAACTTTTTACATCATTTCTGTTTGAGATTTAATTATATTGCTTGTCAAGTGCCAAACATTTGTAAAATCAATGTGTTCGGAAAGTTGTTCTCACCGTTTAAAGCACCGATAACTTAATTCACAGAGGGAAGGGAAGATGGATCAAAAAACAGAAAAAAATGCACTGTCGACCAGTGAGGTAAGATGGTTGTTCTGGGGGTGTTTTATTGCGCTTGTCGCGACATCATTTGCCTTTGTAATTCGAAACATCATTATTGGTGACTGGGGCATGGAGTTTAATTTAAGCGAAACCCAAAAGGAGAGCTTTTGGGTGTCGGGTTGTGGCCTTTTGGTGTGAGTATTGTTTTATTTAGTTTGATTTGCGATAAAATTGGCTATGGTAGAGCCATGGTTTTTGCATTTGCCTGCCACCTGGTCTCAGCGATCCTGACCATTACCGCCACGAGTTATTGGATGCTTTATGTAGGAACATTCCTTGTCGCTTTCGGCAATGGAACTGTTGAAGCTGTTATCAATCCTGTTATTGCTACCGTATATCCTAAAGAAAAAACGAAATGGTTGAATATTTTACACGCAGGTTGGCCAGGCGGCATGGTGATCGGTGGAATTATTACATTGCTCATTCTGGGACCGGAACTACATTGGCGCTGGAAAGCTGCTTTGATTTTTATACCGCTCGCAGTTTATGGCCTCATTTTGCTGCGCTGTAAATTTCCTGTCCAGGAAAGAGTGCAAGCAGGTGTTCCGTACAAAGTTATGCTGCAGGAAGCCGGGATTATCGGCGCGATGATAATCGTTGTTCTATTGATTGGCGAAATCGGACGTGTGTTTGAATGGTCATACACACTGCAAATTATCATTGGTGCAATCCTGGTCGTAGCGTATGCAATTAATGTAAGATCACTCGGTCGTCCCTTATTTATCTTTTTACTTCTTATCATGATCCCATTGGCAACGACCGAATTGGGAACGGACAGCTGGATTACACAGCTGGTTGAACCAATTATGGTCGACCTTGGTGTGCAGGCCGGTTGGGTCATTGTTTATACTGCATTTATTATGACGGTTCTGCGATTCTTAGCAGGCCCGATCGTTGAAAAACTCCAGCCGTTGGGACTTCTGGCACTTTCAAGCGTTCTGGCTATTATCGGATTACTCTTCCTCTCGAAAGCTGCCGGTATCGCAATTTTTGTTGCAGCAACAATTTATGGTGTGGGTAAAACATTTTTCTGGCCGACGATGTTGGGGATTGTTGCTGAACGATTTCCAAAAGGTGGCGCATTGACACTGAATATGATTTCGGGAGTTGCCATGCTCAGCGTTGGTGTTGTTGGCGCTGCTTTTCTTGGAAATATTCAGGATCGGCAAATCGATCATGAGTTACAGGCACAAAATTCTGCTCTCCATGAGCGCGTTGTCGCCCCGGAAAAATTAAGTGTGTTTGGCAAATACAATCCACTGGATCAGGAAAAAGTCGCGGAAATCTCACCGGAAGAGAAATCACTACTAAAAACCATAACATCAAAAGCCAAACAAAATGCATTGGCGACCGTTGCACTATTTCCTGCAATCATGTTGATCTGTTATATCATTCTGATTATTTACTTCCGTGCAAAAGGAGGATATAAACCCGTTGATATTTCCCACACGGCTGATGCATCACCATAGTTTGGGAATATTGGGAAACTCCAGAAAAATGGTGTAAAATGGACGTTTCCTGATGAACTTTCATGGTTACCACTATGCACGATTTTATCACAGTTACTGAAAATCGTTTTTATCTCGCGCTGTTTTCTCTCAATTCCCTCCATGGGAGAAAACAGCGCCTTGTTTTTATCAATATTTTGTTAAA
>QQUM01000514.1 GCA_008501545.1 Calditrichota bacterium | reverse complement strand
GAGTGCCAAGGCCGGATCTGACAATCGCAATTGGTACACCGAATGCATGCAACCAGTGTCACGAAAAGGAATCTCCACAATGGGCTGATAATTACATTACGAAATGGTATGGTGAAAAAAGGAAACCTCATTTCGGAACTGCATTTGCACTTGCCAGAGAAGCAGATAAGAACGCGCTCGATGATATTATTCAGATTTCAAAAAATGGTTTGTACCCGGCAATTGTCAGAGCAACCGCCGTTTTTCTATTAGCAAATTACCGTATAAATGAAAGTCTCGATGCAGTAACCTGGGCTCTGAATGATGATGAGCCATTGGTCCGTTATAACGCTGTGCGTGCTTTTAATTCTCGTGACCAACAACTATTATTAAAAAATCTCTCGCCATTGCTGAACGATCCAATTAAATCCATTCGCATGGAAGCTGGGTTTAAGCTGTCTGTTCTGCCTGCCGAAAGAATCCCCACTACTAAGAAGAAAGTTCTTCAAAAAGCTTTGGAAGAATATGTTGATGCAATGAATTATTCGGCAGATTTCTCAGGATCGCAGCACAATCTGGGCATTTTTTACAGCAATTTACAGAACGATGAACAGGCAGCAAAACATTATTATGAAGCTATTAAAATCGACAGTCTGTTTTTCCCGGCGAAAGCCAATCTTTCCGTTACTCTAAATAAACTTGGCAGGAATGATGAAGCCGAAGTTATTTTGCGGGATCTGATAAAAACTCATCCTGAATTTTATGACTCGTATTATTCTTTGGGTTTACTGCTGGCCGAAAAAAAGGATTACGATGGAGCCGTCACCTATTTGCAGAAAGCATCGATATTAATGCCAGAGCGCTCAAGAATTTTGTATAATCTGGGATTAATGCTGCAATTCCTAAAAAGAAACGATGAAGCAGGAAAAGCGTTGCTAAGCGCCCTGAAAATCGAGCCTGAAAACTTTGATTATTTGTACGCCTTGGCTGATCATTATATAAAAATAAACAAGGCGGAAGAAGCAAAAAAATATGCAGAAAGACTTAAAACTAATTTTCCAACGAGCGGTGTAGGAGAACAGATATTGGACTATTTGGAAAAGACATCAAAATAGATTGAATACGCCAGAGAGACGTTTGAAGCGCCACTTACTTTCAGACTGGGTGCAGGCATTGAGTTTTAACTCTCAACGGGGCAGGGAAATTTCGTTTCTCTGCCTTTTTTTGTTGATTAATTGCCATCTATTTGTAGATTGTTAACAATCTACAAATAGATGGCAATTGACTTATCGATAGTTTAAAACTCGCCATATTGCGCTATGTTGTGATGTAAACACGGAAGCTCCAGCGTCCAGTTGTTTATCCAAGCTCCCTTGAAATCTATAAATCAAAAGGCGGTCTGTATGAAAAGGACAGATAAAACAAGCAAAAAATTTATGACTAAAGCGCTATTGGGAGGACTTGGTTTGCTCTTTTTACTAAATTTCTATTCGTGCTCCAGCAATTCAGCCCAAACACCACAAAATATAAAGCCAAATCTCATCATCATTCTCACAGACGACCAGGGTTGGGGAGACGTCAGTTTCAATGGCTCCACCGATCTGCCGACTCCCCACTTGGATGGATTGGCGGAATCGGGGGTAATTTTTACACAAGGATACGCATCCCATCCCTACTGCAGTCCCAGTCGCGCCGGATTGCTGACCGGTCGATACCAACAACGTTTTGGCCACGAAAACAATCTGCCCTACGATCTTAAATTCGAAAATGAAGAAATTGGCTTACCATTGAGCGAAACGCCGATTTCAAATACCCTAAAAGAAAACGGCTACAAAACAGCGGCCATCGGCAAGTGGCATCTTGGCATGAATCCTCTTTACTGGCCAACAGCCCGTGGTTTTGATGAATGGTACGGTTTTTACGGCGGTGGCCATAATTATTGGGGAACGATCAAAAAAGGCAAGGCAGAACATTCCGGCGTGCTGCGCAATGGCAAGCCGGTTCCGGTAAGCGAGCAATCTTACTTGACCGATGATTTCACTAAAGAAACAGTAAAGTTCATCCGCGAAAACAAAGACCAGCCGTTTTTTGTCTACCTTGCCTACAATGCGCCCCACGGTCCTTTTCAAGCATCCCGCAAGTATTTGGATAAGACAGATTACATTGAAGACGGCGCAAGGGCCGTGAACGCCGCCATGGTTAAAGCCATCGACGATGGTGTTGGGCTGATTAAGCAAGAACTGGAACAGCAAGGACTTCTAAACAACACCGTTATCGTGTTTTTTAGCGACAACGGCGGCCATGGCCACGGTTCCGACCAGGGGCCGTACCGCGGCAAAAAAGGCATGCTGTTCGAAGGCGGCATCCGCGTGCCGTTTTTTATTTCCTGGCCCGAAGGCATTCCCGCCGGAAAAATCTATGAAAATCCCATCACCGGACTGGATGTGTTTCCCACGCTGTTAGCCGCCGCTGGAATTGATCAGCTTGAATCCATCGAACTCGACGGCAAAAACTTGTTGCCGTACATTAAAGGCGAAAACGTGAAGTCTCCCCACGACGCGCTGTTTTGGCGCTATTCGGGCGGCAATGGCTACGCTGTGCGCAATGGCAAGTACAAGCTGATCAAAGAAGAAGTGCGGGATGATATGTTTTTGTTTAATATGGAAAACGACCCTTACGAAATGCACAACCTTTACACAAGGAAGCCGGAAGAAGTCGCGCGACTACAGGCTTTATATGATGA
>QQUM01000427.1 GCA_008501545.1 Calditrichota bacterium | reverse complement strand
CCCGACCGATAGCTGCAGCAATAGCGCCGAGAACACAATTGACCAAGATGCCCACAAACCGCAGTGAGACCAGCGCACCCATCGTAATGGTTTGCCCTTCTGGCACATTAATGGCATCCCAATGGATGTAATAAGATGTCTCCAATCCCGCAGCCAGGCTGATGACCGAAAGGAGAAAAATGAGTATTTGCGCAGCAAGGGCGATAAAAACCCCAACCAGCAAAGTCCCTTTCCAGTCAAATCCGCCAATTTTGGTTGACAATGCCCCATAATAAATACTGCTGATGATCGTTAAGCCAACCAGGGAAAACATGGCATTTCCACGGGGCGCATAGGGTACCCCAAAAAAAACACCCAGACTAAAACGCAACACCGCCCAAATGAGAATGAGAATCCAGGGCAGTTTGACAAAATTAATGACTGAGCCAATCATATTACCTCCTCCATGTTTCTTGTACTCCAACGCGTTCCCGGCAATTCTAATCCGATAAAAACAGTGAAGTACGAAGATTGTTAAAATGAGTCACATCTACAGAGTTTCTACTTCATGCAGTTTCACTTCCTCTGCAAGCAACATAGATTTTAAGAGAAAGTAATATAAAAGTTAAATAAATATTATCAATATAAATTCTGAAGCTTCAGCCGGCATAGACTGACGTGAACACATGGATCATTGACAATTTTAGATAAATATCATGCACGCTCTTCGAGTTCCTGCAAAATTTCCCGGTTCGTTATGATATCTGACATGGAGTTGCCATAATGTACGATTCGCAGTATACCCTGCTTATCAACGAGCATTTGTGCTGGCATACGGCCAAATTTGAACAGCTTCAGTTCCTGGCCGTATAAATCAAGGACAGTGTGTTGCGGATCCGGCAGACCGATGAACGGGAGCGCTTCTCGCTGCCAATTGCGCTGAAAATCTTCTGCATCGTCCGGGCCGATTACAATGATTTCCGTATTTTTCTGCTGGTAACGGGGATAATTGTGCCGCAACTGCGCCATATGCCGCTGGCAATAGGGTCATGTAAAACCGCGGTTAAAAACGATCAGCACGTTTTTCTTTCCTTGAAAATCAGAGAGGGAAACATTCTCTCCCTGAAAGTTGCGAAGCGTGAAATCCGGGGCATCCATGTTAAGCTGAACTTTATGCATAGCCAAACGCATCTTTCAAAATTATTCTTTGTTGAAAAATATCATCCATCCCTACCACTGTAATTCCTTGTCCAATCCCAACATGTGATCCAGTCTTTTTTCAATAATTTTATCTTTATTTGGCTTGCGTTTTTCAAGCTGTTTGCGCAGTGCGTCAAGTCGTTTTTCAAGCTGTTGAATTTCCAGTTCACGATCGCGTTCGCGTAAATCGAACAATTGCGACAATTGGGTATGCAGCTGTTTTTTAATTTCCGGTTTTTCGCTATCCTCTGCCTTGCGGTACCGGTAGGCAAGTATTTGTGTTTTATGTTGCAAGGTTATGCGCTTTGCTGCGTTCTCATATTCTTCTTTTTTGCGTTTTTTATGCCGTGCAAGAACTCGTTTTTCCCGTAAGGCCTGGCGCAATTCCCGTTCATACGCACGTGGATTTTCGTTTTCAAGTTCTGCAAGAACGGGGCTCGCTTCGGGCACCAAGTTAGTTATAAACTGCAATGCTTCAGTTTTTTGTTCATCATCAAGTGGAGCAGCTGCCACCGCAAACGGCACCCGCTCTCTTTTTTCGTTACGGTGCATATCTTGTTCTTGCTCTGGCAATGGCGGCTCCGGCATCGGTTCCTGTGCAAAAAGTGAAGCGGAGACCAGAGCGGTGATAAAAAGAGATAAAACCAAAATTCTAATTTTCATTTTTCACCTCACAAGTAAATGGATTTAATCAATATTTTTTAATGATTCCGACATCTGTTCGATCTCATATTCCAGATCAGCACGCGTTTCATCCCACGCAGAATCATCCACATCGGCCCAAAGCGGATCGTCCGACAGCGCTGCCAGTGCACTGTCGATCTCACTAATCGTCGCCTGGTAATTCACCGGTTCCCACCCATAATTCACATCCGTATCTACCGGATTGAGCTTAAGGTAAAACATCACCGCCGCAGCGAGGGGTAATAAAATCGCGCCGAGTTTTTTAAACAGGGGTGGAACAGCCTGTGGGACCGTTCGTGTTAACGCAACGGCAGAAGTGGCTCGATTAATGTGATCACGCACTTCTGCCTGCGAAAGATCATGTACAGGTAACTGCGCATAAGCCTTTTCAACGGATTCAATATCCTGCAAACGCGTGGTGCAATACTCACAATTTTGCAAGTGGATTTCCCACATCTGCAGTGCTGATTTTGAAAGGTCGCGATCACGAACGTGCCAGATTTCCGCATCGAATCGATCGCATAGATTTTCCTTATTAGTCGACATTAGTTTTCCTGAATTGCTTTTTTCAGTTTGTTTATCGCATAATGCATGTGCCCGAGAACCGTGTTTAACGGTTGGTTTGTATATTCTGCAATTTTTTTAAATGGCATTTGGGAATGCTGTCGCAGAAGGAACACCTCCCGCTGTTTCTCAGGCAGGGAATCAATCGCCGCAAGCAGGTGCTTCTGCGTTTCCGATGCTTCGACTTCACTCGCCGCATCATGATAATTGCTGTGTTCCGGCAGCGTATCCGTGTAATGGACCATCGACTGGACTTTCTTTTTTCGCAGCGCATCAATAGCGATATTGCGTGCGATT
>QQUM01000158.1 GCA_008501545.1 Calditrichota bacterium | reverse complement strand
TTTTTCATGCAATTTGCGAACATGATCAATGTGCTTTAGTAGTTCATCTTTAATGGTAGCAGGAATGGGTATAATACGATCTTTTTGCCCTTTACCATCATGCACAGTCAATGTCATAGTGTCAAAATTTAGGTTGTTAATTCACAATTGTAAGCATTCGAGGAGTCGCAGGCTCTAGCCCCAGCCATAAAGTTCCAGCCATAAAGTTTATGTATACTTCGTTTTGTGATTTTGCTTATATTTAAATTTCAAGTTATAAATTTAAAGAGAGATGTAAATGGAAAATCTTCAAAAAGGGGCGATTATCAAAGGCCCTCATTGGCCAGAGCCCATTGAAATTAAATTTGTAGAAGATGCGGGCGATTATGTCCAAATTGTAGGTTCTACTAAAAATTCCCGCCAGCATATCGATCAACTGATTTCAAAAGAGGAATTTGCTCTATTTAAATTGGACCAGTTTAAAGCCAATTTTGGTGAAGAAGCCTGGAAGGTATTTTTAGCACTTGAAACAACCCGCTATCGATTTGCTTCCATGTACGATCCACTAATTGCCATGAATGCTTCAAAAGTTGATCCTTTGCCACATCAAATTGAAGCTGTTTATGGACATATTTTAAAAAAGCCGCGCATTCGTTTTATGATTGCCGATGATCCCGGAGCTGGAAAAACAATCATGGCGGGTTTGTTAATCAAAGAATTAAAAATACGCAATATCGTAAAACGTATTTTAATTGTAGCACCGGGTCATTTACGCGACCAGTGGCGGCGTGAATTAAAAGATCGCTTTGAGGAAATTTTCATTCCTGTGGGACGCCAATATATTGATTCACTTTTTGGACAAAACGTATGGATGCGGGAAAATCAGGTTGTTACTTCCATTGATTTTGCCAAGCGTGAAGACGTGCTGCCATCAATTGCTGCTGCCCATTTTGATCTAATTATTGTTGATGAAGCACATAAGATGAGCGCTTACAAGTACGGTGAAAAAATCGACAAAACAAGCCGTTATAAATTGGGCGAGACGCTTTCCAATAGTTGTGAACACTTACTTTTCCTGACCGCTACACCGCATAAAGGTGATCCAGAGAATTTCAGATTATTTCTTGATTTGATTGAGCCAGGCTTTTTTGCCACCAATGAAATGGTTGAGGAGTCTGTCCGCAGCAAAGACAATCCACTTTTTATTAGACGGGTAAAAGAGGACTTGAAAGATTTTGAAGGTAAGCCACTTTTCTTGCCAAGGCATGTCCACACGGCTGCATTTCAGTGGAAGACTACTTCACCCAGGGAAGTTGAGCTGTACAATGCTTTATCAAAATATGTGGAAGAACAATATAATAAAGCACTGTCTAAGGATAAACGCAGGAACATCGCCTTTGCTTTGGTTATCCTGCAACGCCGTTTGGCATCCAGCACCTATGCTTTGTTGAAATCATTAGAGCGGCGTAAAAAGAGGCTCGAAGATTACCTTAAAGGCGCTATAGAAAATAATAAAATTTCAGAAAGTACTTTTGATTTTGACAGCGTAGATGAAATGAGCGAAGAAGAGCGCTGGCGCGAAGAAGAAATCTGGGAAACGTTGAGCGTTGCCGAAAACCGTGAAGAACTGGAAAAAGAAATCAGAATCATCGAAAAACTTATAAGCCAAGCCAAATCAATCATCCAGAATGAAGAAGAAATCAAACTGACAGAATTTAAAAATTCGCTTCGTGAATTATCTGAGAAATACGAAGATCCCAAAGATAAAAAGATACTGGTTTTCACCGAGTCTCGTGATACGCTGGAATATCTTGAGAAAAAGATTCGTGCCTGGGGCTACCGAACAAACACGATTCACGGCGGAATGAAGCTTGAAGAACGAATTAAAGCCGAAAGCATTTTCAAGAATGAAACGGATGTTCTGATCGCAACCGAAGCCGCCGGCGAAGGCATCAATTTGCAGTTCTGCCATTTGATGATTAATTATGATATCCCCTGGAATCCCAATCGACTTGAACAGCGTATGGGGCGCATCCACCGTTACGGTCAACAGAAAGAAGTTTTTGTGTTTAGCCTGGTAGCCATTGACACGCGCGAAGGTAGGGTGCTACACAAGCTGTTTGAAAAGCTGGATGAAATTCGAAATGCGATGGGCAGCGATAAAGTGTTTGATGTGCTGGATGAAGTACTTTATAATCAGAACTTAGCCCACCTGATGATGGAAGCGGCAGCCAACGCTCGCAATATTGAAGAAATCCTGAAAGAAATTGATATCAAAGTAGACGATGATTACATCGATCAGGTGAAAGAAAATTTGGGTGAAAGCCTGGCTACCCGTTTTATCGATTATACACGGATTAAAGAAATGGAACAAGTAGCCCGTGAACATCGCCTGATTCCTGAATACACCGAGAGTTTTTTCAAAAAAGCTATTTCAAAAACCAATGGGAAAATACGAGAACGTAAAGATGGCTTCCTTGCCATTGATTCTATTCCGTTTGCCATTCGTTCGCTGGCAGAAGATGATAGCTTCAAAAAAGCTTATGGTGATTTGTTAAAACGATTTCCAAAAGCAACTTTCGATAAAGAGATGGCCTTTAAAAATCCAGATGCTGAGTTTATCTGTTTTGGCCACCCATTATTTGAAGCGATGATGCTCTATATTGATCAGCATTTTTCCGAGACTTTGTTGACCGGCGCTACCTTTTTTGACCCGGAAGGATTTTTGGATGGATACATCATTTTTTATGA